>JAHFQF010000131.1:0-5330 GCA_023266435.1 Legionellales bacterium
CTCAAGATACTGCTTTATGTCATCATAGTTTTCTCTAAGATAGTGTTTCAGCTCCTCAACCAAAGCATCTCTTGTAGGCGAGCTAGGGGACGGCTGTGCATCAATTTCATAAATACTAACAATGTTTAAGTCCATATTTACAAACTCAAGTGTATACGTAGTATGAGACATACGCCCCTCTTTCAGTTAAAAACCAAACCATGGTAGATTTTGATAAATAGTGTCCGCCGGCCGAAATAACCAAGCCACGCACAAATAAGCTATTATAATAACAAAACAAGCCATTCAGGTCAATGTTATTAAATTAACTAATTTTTAAGCTTAGCATCTTTCAGAAAGAATGCGTGCAAGCCCACGCACTATATTTTGCCATCTCCGTAAAACGGGTTCTCTAGACCCCAATTCGGAGTTTTCGAATAAAGCAAGATGAGCATATCTCTGGCCAAATGCGGGGATTTATTTTGTAATCAAATGGCGCCGGGAGGCGCCATTTGTAGCCATGGATGGGGCTGTCAAAAAATAGAACTCCGTCTTACCACAAAAACAGAGCTTCTCGTGCGTAAAAAACCCCAAACCGGGGGTTTTTAATAATGCCCACAGTGCTCACACACAGACAGATCTTTGAATTTCGGCTGCTGACAAACAGCGCATTGAATCCTTAACTGGTGAGCACATTTGGGGCAGTAATTCATTGATAAATCAATGGAAAAGGCGCATCTTGGGCACTTTCTGTCTTTCAGGTAACGTATGGCGATCGCGCCGGGTGAAAATATTTTCTTTTGAATATAATACACAATTCCGCCAAATAGAAAAATAATAAGCAACACCAAGCCATAATATGCCAAATACCTCAGGAAAATAAATTGCTTAAAAAAGCTCAAACATAATTCAAGCAAATGTCTAGGTAAAGTTTCATATAGAAAAACACCCGTCACTTGCAAGGAAAGAATCGCTGTTGAAAACACTAAAGCTGCTGCAATGACAGTATAAGGACTATTGATGCGTTTATAGGAAAAATATTTTCTTAGACTGATTACAAAAAATGGCAAGATAAAAACGGACATCAAAAGAAAAACTTTAAATTGATACCAAGCATTATCCCTCTGGTGCAAACGCAAGGCTTCATCATACAGCACCTTGTAATTTGCCTCATGCTGCTTTAACTCAGCCAGCAATTGCTCGCTTTCACTGAGCGACGCTAGCTTTTGCGCTTCTAACGCAGCCAAGGCTTTATTTTCCATGGACAGTGTCTGTGATGCGGAATCACGATCAATAATACCAGGCACTTGCGCTTGCTGCTCTTCAAGACTTAATGTGTAATTGCTAGCACTTCTATCACGCCTGACCGCTATTTCATTGATTTTATTATTAACTGTTTCTAGCTGTTCTTTTAATGCAAAATAGCGTGATAGTTTTGGATACAGAGAAACAATCCACGACTTAACACCGGCTTGCTCCTCATACCAACTCCAGGTACAACGCTGCTCACGTAATGAATCCGCTGAGTTTGCAGAGTAATTATCGTACCAATAGCGGTTGTTATTTGAAAAACTTAATATCGCTTGCATCTGCCCTGCGCACAAAGAAAGCTCAGCAGGCATGCTGGGGATTTTTTCTAAATCTCGAAAAACAGTCTGACCAACTTGTACAATACAAAGCATCATGAGCATGAGCAGCGCATAACCCAACTTAGTGGTTTTCTTTTCACTGATTTCTTCATAAGGAGCAGGATGATGTGGTTGTTCTTTCACTGAATGAACCCCTCTTTGCATGCCAGCATGCATGAGTTTAAAGATTCAATAATATAACATGTTTTAGCTAAGGCGTATTTTGCTCTTCTTGTTTATCTTGCATATCAACGGTGCTTTCTGATGACAGATCAAACGTCATGGCGATGAGCTTTGCTTCGGATTTACTCAAGCCACAGGTTTTTTCAACGTCTTCTAAGCTCGCCCCCAGCATTAGAAGCTTTTTTGCTTGTGTAAACAGCGATTGCGGTGGATTGAGTGGGTTTTGAATTGATTGTCGTTGAGCAATCAATTTTTTAATGGATTTTTCAGCCTCAATGAGACGCTGCCCAAATCCCTGCTGCGTGCTGCATAAGGCATTGAACTCATGAAGGATTTGCTCTAGGGTATTTTCCTGTATCATCAGTTTGTCATTGGTTTTTTTAAGCTGATAACCTAAAAATCCCGTCATGGCGATAAACACGCCACCAAGACCCAATGTTAGTATCGTCATTTTCGAGCTCCTTCTGACTTCATGACTGGATGTAATGGGATACGTAACTCAAATTGCGTGCCTTTCTTTCTAGTCGAAGTAATGATTAATTTCCCTCGCAAAGCATCCATTTGATTTTTAACTGCATCCATTCCAAACCCTCTCCCAGACAAATCATTCACTTCTTCACGTGTTGAAAATCCAGGCGTTAAAATCAATTCAAAAATTTCTGACTCTTGCAGCGTCTTAGCTTTGGCTTCTGTGACCAACCCTAATGCAATCGCTTTTTTTAACACCAAAGCCGCATTAACCCCCTCTCCATCATCAGAGATAGTGAGCATCAGTGTTTCGGCTTCTTTTTTTGCTGTAATCTGAATGCAACCGACCCTGGGTTTTCGCGCTAATTTTCTTAGATCGGGCGTTTCTATACCATGGTCTAATGCATTTCGAATCAAATGAACCAAGGGATCAAATAATACTTCTATCACACTCTGATCAACAGCCACTTTTTCACCCGAAATGATAAAGTTGACTTCTTTGCCGAGCTTTCTAGCTAAATCAGAAACTAAAGGTGGGAATTTTTTAAATAATTTGTTTAAAGTCTGCGTTTTGTTTTTTGAGTTATTCTTTTCTTTTGTGATATTTTTTTTGTTTTGAATGTCTTTAATAAGATCATCATATTGAAACTGAGACCAGTCCACCATATCCGCTTTCACTGTATGCGCTGTATTGTGAGTAGCAACAAGCTGATTGAGCATTGACAACAAAGACTCCTGACAATCATCTGGTCTTTTAGCGTGACACAGAGCATCTAGCATTTTCTCTAATGCATTATTGCCTTGTAAAACAGCATCAACAATCCCTTGTGACATGGTTATTTTATCGGTGCGCAAAGCATCAAAAATCGCTTCTAAATGATGACATAGCAAAACAATGGGATCTAAACTTAAAAAGCCTGCCCCACCCTTAATGCTGTGATAGCTGCGCATTAATTCATTCATAAGTTCAGGATTTTTATTTTCTAATAATAATAAATTTTCACGAATACAATGTAGTCTTTCGCTTGCTTCTGTAGCATAATCCTGCATTACATCATCTGAAAAATTCAATGAAATATCCTTTCTATTTTTTCCTTTAACGTAGCTGCGTTAAAAGGTTTTACAATGTATCCATTGATACCATGTTGCGCCGCCTCTATCACCTGCTCTCTTTTGGCCTCTGCTGTGATCATGAGCACAGGCAAATGCTCTAACTGCTGTATTTGTCTGATTCTTTTTAATAGCTCAATGCCTTCCATTCTGGGCATATTCCAGTCTGAGATGACCAAATCAAAATTCTCAGCTTTTAAAATCCCAAGCGCCATTGACCCATCCTCGGCTTCTGTTACATTGGAAAAACCTAGTTCTTTGAGTAAATTTCTAATAATTCTACGCATGGTTTTAAAGTCATCAACAACCAGAATTTTAATATTATTATCCACAATCAACCCCATTCGCCCATTTTTGATTTTAATCTAACGACTGCCTGCGAATGGATCTGACTGACGCGTGATTCGGTCACGCCTAAGACCTCTCCAATTTCTCTTAAGTTTAGGTCTTCGTCATAATACAACGCCAAAACCAAAGCTTCTTTTTCAGGCAAAGATTTGATTGCCTCTTTCAAAGCATCTTTGAATTCATTGTACAAGACCCTATCAACGGGTTGAGAGTGATTGCTCATATGGACATCATCAATTACATCATCAGTAATACCTAAATCATCCAAACCAAATACTTTCACATAGCAAATTTCATTTGTCATTTTAAAGTATTGACCTACAGTGACCTGTAATAAATCTGCAATTTCTTGAGGAGTTGCAGCGCTGCCTGTTTGACCTTCTATTGCGCGGATTGCTTCTGATATTCTTCTGGAGTTTCTATGAATGGAGCGAGGAGCCCAATCCCCTTTTCTGACTTCATCTAACATAGAGCCCTTAATGCGGATACCCGCATAGGTTTCAAAAGAAGCCCCTTTCGTTTCATCAAATTTATCAACCGCCTCCATAAGACCAATGATCCCAGCCTGATATAGGTCATCCAACATAATCACTGGCGGCAGCCTGGCGATGAGATGATGCGCAATACGTTTCACCAAAACCATGTTATCTAAAATGATTCTTTCTTTGTCTTTCTCATAACCTTGCTTTGTTTTTTTCTGATAAGCACTCATCAACTTACCCCTTGCTGAAATCCGTTTTGCTCAAGCATCAGTTTTTCAAAAAAGAAACTAATCCCCCCGGTAGGCGCTGTTTGAGAAACCTGATCTAAACGGTTCACAATGGCATGAAATGCTTTGGCGCTTTTTGAGCCTGGGAACGCTTCTACTACAGGTTGTTGCTTAATAATGGCTTTCCTAATGTACTCGTCATTAGGAATAATCCCTAATAATTCAATATTCACATTTAAGAACTGATTTACAATGCGTATAAAATGCTTGAATGTCGCTTGACCTTCTGCTTCAGAAGAGGCCATATTCACAATCACCTGAAAGCTGTCTTTTTGATAATAATTCGAGACTATCTTTATGAGTGCATACGCGTCTTTAATGGATGTAATTTCCTTGTTAATCACAATGATGATATTGGCCGACGCAGACAGTAATTGACAAACAGATTCATGCAAACCCGCAGCAGTATCAATGATTAAATTATCTGTCTTATCATAAATATCGTCAAAAGCCTTAATGAGATTTGCCTGCTGAGCTCTGCTTAACTGAGCCAGTTTTTGAATACCAGAACCACCTGAGATGAGTTTTAATCCACTGGGCGCAGTTGTTACGATTTCATCTAGAGACATACCTTCATATAAAAAATGATATAAATTAAATTTCGTTTTTACACCCACGACCAGATCCACATTTGCCAGCCCAAAATCTCCATCCAATAAAAAGGTGTTTTGATTTTTTGAGGCTAATAGGGTGGCGATATTGGCAGCAATTTGAGTCTTACCCACGCCTCCTTTTCCTCCCGTCACTGCAATCACCTTTTTTTGAATTATTTTCATAGTCAATCCCTTATGAGCCAATCATCGTGTAAATTTCAAAATCCGTTAAATCTGTGCCTTTGTCTTCTT
>JAHFQF010000131.1:5340-6641 GCA_023266435.1 Legionellales bacterium
AAAACATGGTAAACCAAATCAGCGCTTGGTTTTTTAAGTCCTTTTGGATCGATCGCACTAAAACTTAATAACGCGATCTTTGTTTTAAACGTAATAGAGGATTCAATCATCGTTGCATACCGTGTCTGCATATCGCATTTGGTAAAGACCAGATTAAACTCTTTTAAATGCTGACATTGTTGAATCAGTTTATTAACAAACAATTTATCCCAGTTGTTATCAATGACTAAACAATAATGAATGGGGGTTTTGAAAAAATCGTTCACATTCAGAGACTGAATGACCTGAATCAAAGCAGGCTGGTTAGGCAGATCAATGAAAATATAATCATCCTCTGTAAAAATCGCATTCGTTAACTGTTGCATACTATTATCTAAATGATGCACATCCATGTCTAACAAATGACCAATGCGGTTTAATTGATCCACTTGGCTAAGTGATTCAAAATCACAGTTAAATAAATGAATCCTAGCTTTTTTATTATTTCTTTTGATCGTCATTGCGATCTTTAAAATCAAAGAAGTTTTACCACAACCAGGTGGACCCATTAAGCAATAAATACCAGGCTCATTAAAAGGCTGCTCGTCGATTGTTAGTTGATTCTTAATGGTTTTAGCAATACTCTTCATGGACGTTGAGAGATTTCCAGTGGGTTTTGTTTCTGTAATGATTTTTTGACTAAAACCCAAGCTAAACCCACTTTGATACATTTTCTTTAAAATAAGAGAATTTAATTCATTTTCATATTTAAAATCTTTCCATACCGAACTGGCATGCTGACTTTCTAGGTAAGCTCTAATGTCATTAATTTCATTTCTGAATTCTGAAATAAAACTGTCTTGCTCGCTGAACTCTTCTTCTACGGGTTTGACTTTGGCCAAAGGCTTATAAGTGACTAATTCCTCTGGTTCTTCCTCCGCTTCTTCGGAAGGCTCAACTTGTGAGCTAGGCTTGTTTTTTTTCTTTTCAAACAACGCTTGGTTTTTTTTCTTCATGCCATATTTATTAGCTTCTTTTTCATTGGCTGCAGCAATGATTTCCCATTCATTCCCCACCTTTCGGCTAGCAATGATTACGCCCTCTTCACCATAGTGTTTCTTAATCAAACTGATCCCTTCATTAAAGGTAGCTACCAGCAGTTTTTTTACGTCCATTTTTTATTTATTTCCTAATACACTGACCACTCGGATCTGTTTATTATCTGGTATCTCGCTGTAAGCTAAGACAAAGATATTGGGCAGGCTGAGCCGCGCAAACCGAGACAATAAACGTCTCAATTTTGTGCCAACCAACAATACCGC
>JAHFQF010000132.1 GCA_023266435.1 Legionellales bacterium
GTATGCCTGGCTAGCTCCAGTGCTTTTTTTCCATGGGTGGCTGTCATGACATCAATCTGATGTGACTCCAGTAATGCTTTGACCAGCTTCAGATTGGCTTCATAATCATCCACTGCCAGAACTTTTAAGCTGGGTTGTGCGACGATGCTTGGCGTTTTACTGTTGCTGGATTTTTGATCAAATAATTTGCCTAACACTTGTTGTAATAAATGATGACGCACGGGCTTTGCAAGGAAGAAGCTTGCGCCTGCTTGCAGTAGCGATTGATAAATTTTCAGATCGGTGGTGTTTGCTAAAATCCCAATGGGACAATGGTGCTTAGTTTGACACACTGTAATGAGATTTTTTATAAAAGGATTGTCCAAATCGATCTGATTAACGCCGATGACACACAAATCAAACGGCTGTTTTTCTTTTTTAGCTTGCTCTAAGGTGCTCTCTAATAGCAAGGGATCGCTGAGCGTATGTAACGTCATGCCGAAGGATTCAAAAAGATGGACCAATGCTAGGCCTGTGATCGAGTGCTGCTCATAGAGTAGGACTCGTTTGCCCTGTAGTGCTGTGGGTATCTCTGAAACTGGTTTTTCCTCTGCTGTTATAGGTTTTACTGGTAGGGTAAACCAAAAAGTAGACCCCTTGTCTAATTGGCTTTCTACGCCTAAGTCGCCTTGCATGACTTCGACTAAACGTTTAGAAATCACCAAGCCTAAGCCCGTGCCACCAAATCGACGAGTAGTGCTGTTATCGGCTTGCTGGAAAGGTTGAAAAATTTTTGATACAGCTTTACTAGATAATCCAATA
Source organism: Legionellales bacterium (assembly GCA_023266435.1). Classification (GTDB taxonomy): domain Bacteria; phylum Pseudomonadota; class Gammaproteobacteria; order Berkiellales; family Berkiellaceae; genus JAHFQF01. The sequence continues at coordinate 802 of JAHFQF010000132.1, forward strand.
CCCGTATCAGTTACGCTGATGCCAATGAGCGAGTGCTCCTCGGTCTGACTGTCCAACATCACGCGCACGACCACACTGCCTGTTTCGGTGAATTTAATGGCATTACTCACCAGGTTGTTTAGAATTTGCTTGATGCGTAACGGATCGCCAATCACACGCGGAGGCACGTCCGCATAAATTAAAGAAACCAGCTCCAAGCCTTTTTCGTGGCTATTGGGTGCTACTAAAGTCAAACATTCTTCTACACATTCGCGAATGTCCATGGGGATTTCATCCAGCTGTAATTTGCCGGCCTCTATTTTAGAGAAATCCAAGATGTCATTTAAAATGTATAATAAACTGGTTGCGGATTTTTGAATGGTTTTTAGATAATCTAATTGACGATCATCGAGCTTTGTTTTTAAGAGTAAATTTAAAAATCCAATCACGCCGTTAAGGGGCGTTCGGATCTCATGGCTCATGTTGGCTAGAAATTCGGACTTGATGCGAGAGGCTGTTTCGGCCTCTTTGCGAGCCATTTGTAATTCAATATTTTGAATTTCAATCATTTCTAGTGTTTGACGCAAGTCTGCCGTGGCTTGCTCCACACACTGTTGCATCTCTTCATGTCCTGTTTTGAGCGAGGCCGCCATGGAGTTGATGCCGTTTTGCAGTCGCATGAGCTCACCAGTGGCATTGGTTTCTACGCGGGTATTGAGATTGCCTTTACGGATGTTTTCTACAGCATGCACCATTTTTAAGATAGGGCGCGTGACGTCATGACTCAAGTGACGCGCAAAAATACCACTGATAACTAATCCAAAAAATACGATTACAGTTGCCATTAAGAGGATTTGATATTGTTTGAGCGTGGTTTGTACACGGCTTAATTCTACGATGACCCAGCCTACAATGTGATCATAATGTGTGTGGCTTAGGGTCTCGTGTGGATAGTCATTCGGGAAGTCCTCTAAAACGACATCCCGTAAAACAATAGGTGTGGAGAAAATCAAGCTATCAGGTAACTCTGTCATGCTGATGTCATGCAGACTAGCCTTGGTTTTTAAGTATTCGGGGTTGAAATTAATTTTTCCGCCCGCTTGTACCAAGACTCGCCCATCTTTATTAACGAACATGACCGAGCGCACTTCGGGCTCTTGTAAGACACGATTTGCTAATTGCTGTAAGGCCGCTTGGTTGCCTGAAAACATCCCAAACTCACTGGAAGGCGCAAGTCGTGCAGCAATGGCAAAGCCTCGGTCTTGTAAACTAGACTCCAAATCATGCAAACGCGTACTGGTAAAATACGCCGATAAAAAAATAGAAATGATGATGGCTGGGACCAGCGTGAGGAAGAGGACGCGGGATTTGATACCCCATTCTCTTAGTGGGTTAATGGCTCCATGAGCTGTTGGTAGCATGCTTGGTTCACTTTTGTTGAGTGCTCCATTTCATCAAGCGCGTATTTGACACTCCAACTGTCTGGGACAGGTAATCCCATCGATTGGGCAACGGCTTGATTAATGGCCACGTTAAAATAACAAGGGTGCTCGGGATGAGGCAGTGGCGCCTGTACGTTCGCAAGAATATCGAGCGTCATTCGTGCTGCTTGCTGTGCTAGTTGCTCACCAGTGGAATACACCGCAGCAAGTGCGCCGATGTCTACATACGCTTTAGAGAGCCCAATCACAGGAACATGCTGTCTAGAGCAGCTTAATAAGATGCCACGAGCCGTATGGGTGTTGTATACCGTGTCGTCTGGCAGGGCAATGACGCTTTGACTTTTATTTAAAAGCAGAGGTAAGACTTGCAGCGGGTTTTCATCAGGTCCCACATGCATGATATTGAGCTCTATGCCTTGCTGGGAAGCCAAGGCTTTTAATTGAGAGGCATTGTTGAATGAGTGTTGCCCTAACAAAATCCCGATGTGTTTACCTACGGTTTCTGCAGGCAATAAACAATGTAATAAAGAAAATTGACGCGCTAAAGGCTGATCGAAAAACAACGCCGTGGTATTGGGGATATAAGTATCGGCAGTAGGCCGCAGGTTAGACAGGGTTTGTTCAAATTGGTTTTTACTGATAAGTACAGCTAATATGGGAGACTTGGGTTGCGTTTCTAGGAGTTGATGAAAAGCACGTAATCCCACGGTAACATAGAGTTTACGCGTGGCTGCTTTGACGGCAGGGGAGATCACAAAATCATCCAAACCATTGACTTCGATATGCATTAATACAGGGCGATCGTGCTCTTCTGCTAGCAGGGAGGCCTCTATTTGATGCACTACAGAGCGATGGGCAATGCTAGAAACAATCACAATCGTGGGCGCTGTTGTGGGAGTAATATGCGCGCGCTTGGCGTAAGTATGCTCAGCAACTAACAGCCCCGCAAGGATCAAAATCGATGCCATCAAAAACTGCAATAGGAAGTTAGGCATATCACAATATCCGGTGAAACAACCGGAACCATTATGCCCAGTTTCTAAATAGGGTGCAAGGTGAAACCCACTAGGCGGCCGGGACTACAGTATGATACAACATAGGGCTGTAATGCCAAGGAAGCTATGTGATGTCCGAATTAATTTTCGATATTGAAACAGTCCCAGACGTTGAACTCTGTAGAGAAGTACTGCACTTGCCTGCGGAGCTTTCTACGGAAGAGGTCATGACTGCACTGCGTGTGGAGCAAGGTGTAACAGCCAATAAAGTCTGGGCGCCCTTAGCTTGTCACCAAGTGGTGGCTATTTCTTTAGTTTTTGCACAGGGAGATACGGTCAAGATCACTTCACTGGGGGAAGAGCACTCTTCTGAGCAAGAGTTGATTGAAAAATTTTTTGCGGGCATTGAGCATTATCAACCCATGCTGGTCTCCTGGAATGGCAGTGGGTTTGACCTACCAGTGTTACAATATCGGGCCCTTAAACATGGTGTGGTCTCTGAGCATTATTGGGATGTGGGGGAGACCGACAGCCGCTATCGCTATAATAATTATCTCAATCGTTATCATTACCGCCATTTTGATCTGATGGACGTGCTGTCTGGCTATCAGCAGCGCGCTGCGATGAAACTAGATACCATTGCTAAAATGCTCAAGTTGCCTGGTAAGATGAGCATAGATGGCAGCCAAGTTTTTGCGACGTATCTGCAAGGAGGTATCACGAAAATTCGGGATTATTGTGAACTCGATGTATTAAATACCTATTTGATTTTTCTGCGTTTACAGTATTGTCGTGGTAAGTTCACTAAAAATGCCTATCAGCAACGTATGGATGCCCTCAAGCAGAAATTGCAAAGTGAGCCTCATAAAGCCCATTGGCAGGCTTTTTTGGCGGAATGGGAAAGTTTATCTTCTCCCATGGAAGTGGCAGTCTCATTTTAAGCGCCCAACTTTGCGAACTCCGCCTAAAGAGCCTTTTAAACTCTTATTGTTTAAGAGCATCTTGGGTATAGAGATTCAATAATAACGTGTATTTATGTGGATGCGGGGGAAGAGGAAATGGCCAAACATCACTTCACTCATCAGTTGGAAATTGCTAGACAGTGCTTAGGGTATTTGCAAGATGAAAAAATAGGCTTAGGTAGGCTGGGGCTTTTTAGGGAAAATGGTAATCTTTCCGAAAGCAAGAAAATTATTAGTGGTATTTTGCCGCCTGAGTTAGCCCAGAGTCCACATACGGTTGCTAATACATTAAAGAAGATTATTGGTGGCAATTTTCTGAGTATATCCCCGCTGAAAAAAACTTTTTTAGCGCAGAGTTTCTTTGGACGTAATCGAGTTAAGGAGAATGAAAAAGAGGCTCAAGAAGCGTTTATTGCAACATTAAAGCTTCTGTGTGATCACGGCAATGAGCAGGCGTTATTTATTCGGGAATTATTATTATATTGTCGAGCAGTTTGTGAAGCAAATCAAGATAAGCCAGATACGGAAAAAGTACTGAAGTATAATACGTTTGGTTTGGGGTTTAGTAATTTAGCTATTAGCCTTGGGCTGCCTGAAAGTGCCAGTCGTGATCCGATGCAATCTAAGGTACAGGAAGAAAAAAATGCCCAATGGATTGCGGGTTTGTTGCAACATGAAAAATTTTTAGCTACCTTTCAGCCTATACGAGACAGAGTATATGCTGTCAGTGAAGGCTCCGATAGAATCTTTAATTTAGAAAAGAAGACAGTGCAGCATGCAGAATCCTCTGCTTTAGCTGTAATTTCAGATGTGGTCCTGTTAGCGGAAAAAAATCCTGAGAAGTCGTATCGCATAGAAACACAACATCTTCAATTTAATCAAAAATCTTTGATATGTTTAATTGATTTGTATATTCGTGATCAAGAAAAAAGCGCTCCATCTGAAGATGTTGCGCATATTAGGAAGCCTTTTCCTAAAAACGTGGTGGTAGTTGGATTAGAGCATGCTTTGACTGCGTTGCATGAAAAACTAAGCCTGGATAGTGAATTTAAAAGTGCAACACGAGAAGCGTATCGAGAGATGCATGCAGAGGCGCGTTTAAGTGAGGATCCTGTTTTAGCTTTTGAGACAGCTTATGAAACATTAAGTGAGCTTACAAGAGGTCAAAGACAAGCGCAGCAATCGTATACGCTTTTATACGATAGCCAGCAAGATGTGGCTTCTGCTCATGCCGCGGCCGCTTGGCCATCCATCGCTGCCCAGCATAAATATCGACGATCATGAAATGCAAGTAAAGTGCTGTCTGGATCAGCTACCGTATTGCCGCGGTCAACTCACCCAAAAGGCCTATCAGCAACGATGAATTCGCCCTCAAGCAAAAGCTGCAAAGTGAGCCTCATAAAGCCCATTGGCAGGCTTTTTTAGCGGAATGGGAGGCGGATTCTGTGATGGCATCTCCTCTGCTGACCTAGATAGGCTTTTTCTTTTATTATTTTGAACTCTATTGACTCCATACCGTCTAAGAATATAGATAAAACAATATCTTTGTATCTATGCATTTAGGTGTAGATACAAAGAGCATGGAGAATATGATGGCAAAGCAACCAGATTCACGACCAGATTCACCACCAACAGGCTTTCTGTCTCGTTTCATTGGGAGCAAGCCAAGCCGCAAGTTGCCTGTGGTGGACACTCGGCAGATGGCTAAAGCTTTTACAGAAATGCAGAATGATCCAATGGTTCAAGCAAGATCCAGACTATTAAGGGATCCTGAGGCTGAACGTTTTAGAATAGCGCAAGAGTGTTTAGAGATTTTAAAAACCCCTGAGATTCAGGGCATTGAGACACTTTTAAGGGCTGCGGGTCAAACAGATGAGAAACAAGCTATATTGCAACGAAAGAAACATCCTTCAGAGGCAGGCATACATGATGTGGCTGCTGTATTAAAAGGATTTTTTGCTGATAGCCAAGCATTGAATATTCCAGCTTTAAGACAGACTTTTTTAACTGATAATGGAGTGTGCAAAAAAGAGACACAAAATGATTTTATAGAACAGTTAAAAAAGTTGTGTGACGCTGGAGATGAAAAAGCGAAATTTATCCGAGATACATTAGTCGTGTGTCAGCAGATTTGCGAGAAAAATAAAGATAGAGGTGTTACTGAGCCATTTTTGAAGTATGAAACTTTTGCTTTAGGATTCTCTAATTTAGCGATTGGCTTAGGTTTCCCTGCGGGATCAGAGAAAGACTTAGCTAAAATGGATGCCGTAGTTCAGGAAAATGGAAAGTGGCTTGTTACATTACTTAAAAGCGATAAATTCAAAGAAGCTTTTGTGTCTACGCCAGATGCTTCGCAACAAAATAAAACAGCCATTAGACTTTCATAAAAGGAAGCCTCATAAAAGGAAGCCTCATAAAAGGAAGCCTCATAAAAGGAAGCCT
>JAHFQF010000133.1 GCA_023266435.1 Legionellales bacterium
TCCTGTGTATCATGAAACATCACGCGAGAGGATTGTGCCGACTTGCTCGGATTTAATACCATGTAGGCAACATAATTTGTCACTGTAGCTCCCTCCAACCTCAGTTGGTCCCCAATACGAGTAAAGTCACTGATAGGTTCAGTATAGGTGGTGGTGATTCACTTAGCCAATAGACAGACATTTTTTGTTGCCCTCACATCCCATCTAAGGCGAGTAACTCATCAGGTCGGCTTCTTCTGCTCGCAAGGTTAAAATTTTACAGCCAGTTTCTGTGACCAGTAAGGTATGCTCCCATTGAGCAGATAAGCTGCGGTCTTTGGTAATCACCGTCCAATTATCGGGCATCAGTTTTGTTTCTTTCTTTCCAGCATTGATCATGGGCTCTATGGTGAAGGTCATGCCTGGCTCTAAAACAACCCCTGTGCCTGCAACGCCATAATGTAGAATTTGCGGATCTTCGTGTAGGCTTCTGCCTACGCCATGGCCACAATATTCTCTCACAACTGAAAATCGATGCTGAGTCGCATGCGCATAAATGGCAGCGCCAATATCCCCTGAAAAGGCACCGGGTCTCACTTGTTCAATGCCTTTGATGAGGCATTCACGCGTCACATTAACAAGTCTTCTGGCTAACACAGATGGTTCGCCAATAAAGAACATTTTACTAGTATCCCCATTAAATTCATCTTTTTTAACGGTTACATCAATATTAATGATATCCCCCTCTTTTAAGACTTTAGCACCTGGGATACCATGACAAATGACATGATTGACGGATGTGCAAACAGATTTTGGGAAGCCGTGGTAGTTTAAGGAAGAAGGAATAGCATCTAACTCATTGACGATGTATTGGTGGCAGCGGTCGTTTAGTTGATCGGTTGTTACACCCGCAACGACATAGGGCGTGATCATTTCTAAGACGGAGGCCGCTAATCGACCAGAGCGCCGCATTTTCTCAATTTCTTCCGAATTTTTAATATGGATTGTCATCCGTTACGCCTACGCAATTGTGTGAATTGGCTTTATATGGTATAAAGCGCGCTGGAAGAGTGCAAATTTTTAGCACTCTGTTACTTAGTTAAAATACTCACATTTATCGACACACACTTCTGGGTGCTTAACGGTTCAGGCTGTTAGGTTGGAGCGTGGGATAAATGGAGGCTCAACCCGCTACAGGAGCAATAATATGAGCCATTCAGTTAGCTTGAAGACAATGTTGGAAGCTGGGGTACATTTTGGTCACCAAACTCGTTATTGGGACCCCAAAATGGGACCTTACATTTACGGTATCCACAACCACATCCACATCATCAATTTAGAAAAAACCTTGCCTTTATTTAAGGGCGCTATGCAGTTCCTACATCGTGTAGGCGCACGTAATGGAAAAGTACTGTTCGTGGGTACTAAATTAGCCGCCTCTCGTGTGATTCGTGAACAAGCTGCTCGTTGTGGTATGCCTTATGTTGATCACAGATGGCTTGGCGGTATGCTCACCAATTTCAAAACAGTGAAGCAATCCATCAAACGTTTACAGTCTTTAAAAGCCATGGAAGCTGACGGCACCCTCAATAAACTCACCAAAAAAGAAGCATTGATGAGACGTCGTGAGATGTCCAAACTTTCACAAAGCTTGGGTGGTATTGAGCACATGGTTTCTTTACCAGACGCTTTGTTTGTCATTGACGTTGGTCATGAGCGCATTGCGATTCAAGAAGCAAATAAATTACGTATTCCTGTGGTTGGCGTGGTTGATACTAACGCAAATCCAGATGGCATTGATTACATCATCCCAGGTAACGATGACGCATTGAGAGCTATTGAGTTCTATGTTTCACAAGCTGCAGATACGTTGCTTGCTGCTAAAGCACAGCAAGGCGGTGGTCAGGTTGAAACCAGTGAAATCTTAGTAGATTCTAGTGAATTCGAAAGCAATGTCGCAGATAAAAGCTTTTTCGCAGATTTTGATGAAGATACCTCAGACGATCCAGTTGAAAAAGATTCTAAATAATCACACAGTAAAAAGGAGCGATGGCTCCTTTTTACTTATAATGCAATATATGAAATGAGTAAAAAAGAGGCAGAAGTAACATGGTAAAAATTTCAGCAAATATGGTTAGTGAATTACGCCAAAAAACAGGCGCAGGTATGATGGCTTGTAAAAAAGCACTAGAAGAATGTGCGGGCGATATGCAAGCCGCAGAAGAGCATCTTGCCAAACAAGGTATCCGTAAAGCACAAAAATCAGCAGATAAGATTGCTGCTGAAGGCGCAGTGTTTGTCACAATCGGTGCCAACGTGGGTGTCATGGTGGAAGTAAACTGTGAAACTGATTTCGTGACTAAACAAGACGCTTTCCAACAATTTGTACAACAAGTGGCTGGGCTGATATTGGGCAGCGGTGAAACAGACGTTGAGAAATTAAGCAAAATGGCACTCTCCCCAACGTCAGACTTATCCGTGGAAGAAGCACGTATTGCATTGATCGCAAAAATTGGCGAAAACATTCAAGTGCGCAGAGCAGTCTTAATGAACGCTGAAAACGGCACACAATTAGGTGCTTACCAACATGGAGTTCGTATTGGGGTACTTGTGAAGTTAGCAGGTGGTAATGAAACTTTGGCTAAAGAGCTTGCTATGCACATTGCTGCAATGAAACCTGAATATGCCTCCATAGAAGATGTACCTGCTGAACGTTATAACAAAGAAAAAGAAATCTTTATGGCGCAATCCGAATCCAGTGGAAAACCTGCCAACATCATTGAAAAAATGGTGGAAGGACGTGTGCAGAAATTCTTTAGTGAACTTTGCTTAACTGGACAGCCTTTCTTTAAAGAACCCGAAAAAACAGTCGCAGATATTTTGAAAGCGCATCAAGCCAAAGTGGTGTACTTTGAGCGTTTAGTGGTGGGTGAAGGCATCGAAAAGAAAACAACCAGCTTTGCTGAAGAAGTCGAAGCGCAAGTGCGAGGAGCATCCAAATAATGCCTAAGCCGACCTATCAACGAGTTTTATTAAAGCTATCTGGTGAAGCACTACAGGGCAAATTAGAATTTGGTATCGATCCCCATGTATTGGATCGTATTGTAGTGGATGTCAAAGAGCTCGTTGACATGCAAGTGCAGGTCGGCCTGGTAATTGGTGGTGGCAATTTGTTTCGAGGCAAGGCGCTGCAAAAAGCAGGATTAGGACGTGTAGCAGGCGACCAAATGGGGATGCTTGCTACAGTCATGAATGCCATCGCTTTGCGCGACGCTTTTCACAGAGCAGATCTGTCTGCACACATTATGTCTGCCATCCAATTAAATGGCTTGGCTAAATCCTTTGATCGCTTATCTGCCATTGAGCTCATGCAATCAGGGATTGTCATGATTTTCGCTGCAGGTACGGGTAATCCCTTGGTCACTACGGATTCTGCAGCCAGTTTACGCGCCATTGAAATTGAAGCGGATATTTTGTTAAAAGCTACCAATGTCGATGGAATCTATACCGCAGATCCAAAGATCGATGCAAATGCTAAGCTGTATCATCGAGTCAGCTTTCAAGAGGCATTAGAAAAAGAATTGGGTGTGATGGATCTCAGTGCATTTTGTCAATGCCGTGATCATAATATGCCAATTCGAGTATTCAATTTAAATAAAACGGGCATTTTAAAACGCATCGTCATGGGCGAGGAAGAGGGAACCTTGGTGTATACCGAAGGTAACTGAGAGTATATACTTTTCTCGATTTGACTTAAGGCATTGTTGTTATCGTCCGCTTGCATAGCGGGCAGGTACTTCAGACCGGACCGGACCCTATATTTTATGTACGCTCCGGTGGCATCAAATCGCTTTGGAGTAGAGTAACCGTTCAAAGACTAATAGGTCAGTATATGCAGCATGAGATTGAAAAAGAAGCGAAAAAACGTATGCAAAAGAGTCTGCATACCTTGTCAGAGGAACTTGCTAAACAACGGGCAGGTAGAGCCTCTCCTAATTTATTAGATGACATTAGTGTACTGTATTATGGAAATCCCACGCCTTTAAACCAAGTAGCCTCGGTGGTGATAGAAAACGCCTTGATGCTGCTTGTGAAACCTTGGGAAAAAAACATGGTGCAGGCCATTGAAAAAGCCATTCACAAGTCAGATTTGGGTGTTAATCCAGTGGCAGCAGGGGACGTGATTCGCGTGCCATTGCCTGCGTTGACTGAAGAAAGACGGCGCGAGCTGATTAAAAAAGTACGCACCGAAGGTGAAAACACCAAGGTCGCTGTACGTAATATTCGTCGTGATGCAAATCAAGACATTAAAGATCTGCTGAAAGACAAAGCCATTACGGAAGATGATGAGCGTAAATCACAAGAAGCCATACAAAAAATGACCGATCAATTTATCAAAGAAATTGACAAGTTGTTGGATACTAAAGAACACGATCTGATGGAAATTTAAGATCACGTGATACGAGTAAAGTGTAGGGGGCGGTCTTCAGTGCCGACCCGCTGGCTGTTAAGGTAGGCGAGCATGGAAGATCTGCAAAAACAAACAGAAGCGTTGCATGAGGTGTTACTTCCTCAACACGTGGCCATCATCATGGATGGAAATGGTCGCTGGGCTAAGCAACGCAATTTGCCTCGCATGGAAGGGCATAGACAAGGACTAGAGTCAGTCAGAGCCATCATTAATCATTGTCTTACTTTGAAAATTCCCGTATTAACTTTGTTTGCTTTTGGTACAGACAACTGGTTACGTCCTCAGCAAGAAGTTTCTTTTTTGATGGATATCTTTTTGATGATGTTGCAAAAAGAAATCGATAAGTTGCACAAAAATGGTGTTTCTTTACGGATTATTGGTGATCTCAGTCGATTTTCAGAGCCGTTACAGGCTGCTATTCATAATGCCCAAACACTGACTAAAGATAATCGTGCGTTGGTCTTAAACATTGCAGCAAATTATGGTGGGCGTTGGGATATCGTACAAGCTGCTCAAAAAATCTTATTGGCTATCAAAGAGGGTCGTTTGGTGCATCAAGACGTCACTGAAGAGACGTTTGACGCCCACATGTCGTTAGCAGGATTGCCCCCACCAGACTTGTTTATTCGTACTAGTGGCGAACAACGCATTAGTAATTTTTTACTTTGGGATCTCAAATACACAGAGTTATATTTCACTGAAGTGTATTGGCCTGATTTTCGAGAGGCCGCCTTTGGTCAGGCTGTTTCGGATTATCAAAGCCGTCAACGACGCTTTGGTATGACGGGTGATCAGGTTGAGGCCATTACCCCTACGCAGGTTGCAGCATGCTAAAGTATCGATTTTTAACCGCCCTGATCTTAATTCCCTTAGTGATAGCCTTATTGTTAGGTCCTTGGATGACTGCCTATCAACTTTGTGTGAGCTTGGTTGTGTTATTGGCGGTGAAAGAGTGGGGTGTTTTATTGGGGTTGAATCTAGTCCAAGCACTTGGCATGGGGTTCCTCTCTTTAGGAACAGGCTTTCTTTTATTGGAGCACAGCGCATATTCCGAAATCGCCTTAGTAAAGTTTGCGCTCTGTACTATGGGGCTGTGGTGTTTTGCGTTCATTGAAATTGCCTGTTATCCCAAGAAAGTTTTATTTTCTAATAAATATTTGGCGTTGCTTTATGGGTTTCTGTTGCTGAGTTTGTTTGGTTATTTGCTGTTAGCAATTAAAACGTTGCAACCTTATGCCTTGTTGCTGTTGCAGGTGATGATTTTAACCTGGGCCAGTGATACGGGAGCGTATTTCGTTGGTAAGCGATTTGGTAAGAAAAAAATGGCGCCTAACATCAGCCCAAATAAAACCATAGCTGGCTTTTGGGGTGGGGCAGTCCTCACAGGTTTATGCAGTCTACTTTTCTTTTTCAGTGATACCATGCCCTTAACTAGTATATCCAGTATGTTGGTATTTGCTTTTGCAATACACAGTGTGGCTGTCTTAGGGGATCTATTTGAGAGTATTCTCAAGCGACATTGTAAAGTAAAAGACAGTGGAAGATTGCTACCAGGCCATGGTGGGGCGCTCGACCGATTGGATAGCTTGACTGCTACCATTCCTGCAGCAGTGGTGTTGATTTTTGCACTCATGAAATTTTAATATAGGGCGATCCTCCTCATGCAATCCCTGACTATTTTAGGTGCTACTGGCTCTATTGGTGAAAGCACAGTCAAGCTGCTAAAAAAACATCCCGAAAAATTTAAATTATTTGCTGCCACAGCCTATCGTCAAGTCGAGAAAATGTGGCAGATCATTCAAGACTTTGCGCCAGAAGTGGTGGTCATGGTGGATGCAGAGGCCGCAAAAACATTACAACAAAAAGTCAATGCAGCCCAGTTAAACACCGAAGTGCTCTCTGGAGAGGCCAGTTTATTAGTAGTTGCCAAAGCGCCTCAAGTTTCTATCGTTGTGGCTGGGATTGTCGGGATCGCCGGCTTACCCCCAGTCATCGAGGCTGTTAAGGCTAAGAAACGCATTTTATTAGCAAATAAAGAAGCCTTGGTTGTGACAGGCCAGTGGCTCATGCAGTTAGTCAATCAATATCAGGCAACTTTACTACCCACTGACAGTGAGCAT
>JAHFQF010000134.1 GCA_023266435.1 Legionellales bacterium
GTAAAACAATCCCTAACGACTTCAAACGCCAAAATAAAGGCGCGATGCAGCAATCCACCAATGAGAATTCATCACTCATAAAATATTGCATTTCTTTAAATAAAGGGGCAACACTGACAATACTTTCTGTCAATTGCTGACGTGCTTTATCTGCTTCTGCAGGCGCCGAATTTAAAATATCATGCATCAAGCGATACCAGTCGTTATTGACACGATAGATCATTAAACGACTGCGCGAACGTGCAACAGGATATACAGGCAACAATGGAGGATGCGGAAAGCGCTCATCCAAATATTCCATAATGATTTCTGACGTATAAAGCACCAGATCTCTATCGACTAAAGTAGGTACGCCATTATAGGGATTGAGTTCGGCTAATTCTTCTGGTTTATTGTTGACATCGATATCATAGAGATCGAAAGTCACCCCTTTTTCTGCAAGCACGATTCTCACGCGATGACTGTAGGGATCCATTGTACCGGAGTACAACGTCATGATGGAACGTTTGTTGGCTAACAATGACATATTACCCTCAACTGCAACTGAAAAATTAGTGTACATCTTTCCAATACTCACGCTTCAATAAGTACGCGAACACTAAAAAAATAACTAAAAAAAGCATCGCCCAGCCGCCTAACCGATATCGGTCAAGTTTCGTGGGTTCGGCAATATAATCTAAGAAATTAACCAAGTCGCCAACCAGCGTATCGTATTCCTCCACGCTTAGCAAACCAGGGGTCTTGAGCTCTAACCCAACAATGTGTCGTACTTCGTGGGTTGAACCATCCGGTTGAGCTTTGTGCTCAATTTCATACACGGGCACTTGTGTACCTTGAAGTTTTACTAAGACATGCGGCATGCCCACATCTTTAAACACCAAGTTATTAACACCCCAAGGCCTAGATTCATCTAAATAAAAAGTCCTGAGATACGTATAAAGCCAATCTTTACCACGTACACGTGCTTCTAAAGTCAAATCAGGTGGTACTTTCCCAAACCATTTAGCAACCTCTGCTTTTGGCATGCTATTGACCATGAACTCTGTTGATTTTTCACCAACAAAGTTTAAGTATTTTTTGACTAGTTGCTCATTCACCTTACCCGCGGCATCAGTCAAGCCCAAATCAGCGGCTACTCGATTGTAACGCATGTACTGCAAGGTATGGCAACCTTGGCAGTAATTCATATACACACCAGCCCCTCTCTGCAAGGAAGCCACATCCCTCAAATCAGTCGGCGCTTTATCTAAGTGCACACCGGCTACATTTGCATGCGACAAAGCACAAAAGACTATCGCGAATAATCCAATCAATCGTTTCATCAGTGTGTCACCCTCTCTGGGACAGGTTTTGTCTTTTCCCATTTTGTATAAAAAGGCATTAAGATAAAAAAGGCAAAATACACCACGCTAAAAAATTGCGCTGCAAGCGTGCGTGCTGGTGTTGGAACATTCGCCCCCAAATAACCCAACACAAGAAAACTAATGACAAATAGAGACAATGCTACTTTATATTGCCAGCCGCGATAACGGATAGACTTGACAGGATTTCTGTCCAACCAAGGCAATACAAATAAGAATGCAATTGCGCCACCCATGGCCATAACACCCAGTAGCTTATCTGGAATAGCACGCAAGATGGCATAAAAAGGCGTAAAGTACCAAACAGGCGCAATGTGCTCAGGCGTTACCAGGGGATCAGCAGGCTGAAAATTAGGCGCTTCTAAGAAATACCCGCCACCATCTGGCCAGAAAAAGATGATGCCACAAAAGACTAGCAAGAAAATTGCCACGCCGAGCGTGTCTTTGACCGTATAATAAGGATGGAATGGAATACCGTCTCTGGGTTTTCCCGTCTCATCTTTATAGTCTTTGATTTCAACACCATCTGGATTATTAGAGCCCACTTCATGTAGCGCCATGATGTGAATTGCCACTAAGCCTACAAAAACCAAGGGCACGCCAATGACATGCAGCGCAAAGAAACGATTAAGCGTTGCATCAGATACGGTAAAGTCTCCCCGTAACCACTCTACCAAGCCCCCCCCCACAAAAGGTATGGCTTCAAAGAGAGAGGTGATTACTTTTGCTCCCCAAAAAGACATTTGTCCCCAAGGCAACAAGTATCCGAAAAAGGCTTCGGCCATTAAACAGAGATATAGCAGCATCCCGACTAACCACAATAACTCACGTGGTTTTTTGTAAGAGCCGTACAACATTGCCCTAAACATATGTAAATAAATGACAATGAAAAAGGCAGAGGCTCCCGTAGAGTGCATGTAACGCAAGATCCAACCCATCGGAACATCGCGCATGATGTACTCAACAGAAGCGAACGCGTCTACAGCGGATGGTTTGTAGTGCATGGTCAACCATAAACCAGTCAGCAATTGATTGACTAAGACTAAGAGTGCTAAAGAGCCGAAAAAATACCAGATATTAAAGTTTTTCGGTGCATAATATTCAGCTAAGTGTTCTCTCCATAGTTTGGTAAGCGGAAACCGCGCATCTACCCAATTTAGCAGTTGACTGCATCCGCGACTGCATTTTTCTTCCATTATTTTGCCTCCGAATTTTCGCCAATTAAAATGACGTCATCATTCAAATAGCGATGTGGCGGAATGGGTAAATTTGTAGGTGCAGGCACCCCTTTGTAAACTCTGCCCGCTAAATCGTATTTTGAACCATGGCAAGGGCAATAAAATCCGCCCGGCCAGGCCGCATCAATACCCCCCAAGTCTGGGCGATACGTAGGCACACACCCTAAGTGCGTACACAAACCTACAGCGACAAAGTATTCTGGTTTAATGGAGCGATGCGGATTTTTAGCATACTCAGGTTGTTGCTCAACATCAGAGTTAGGATCTCTCAACTGCTCGGTCAAAACGTCTAATGTTGAAAGCATCTGTTCCGTTCTATTAATGACCCACACAGGTTGGCCACGCCACTCCACCGTCATCTGTGCACCCGGTTCTAACTTGCTGATGTCTATCTCAATAGGCGCCCCTAACGCTTGTGCTCGTGCACTGGGTAGCCATGACACCACAAAAGGGGTGGCAACACACGCAGCCCCAATTCCACCTATGACCGTCGTAGCGGTTGTTAAAAATCGCCGACGACCGTGATCTATTTCATCATCAGAAACCATTCGGGTAATCCTCACCTAATAACGCCTTGCGGCGCAGTTTATCATAAAACCCCGCCAACGAACATCTCACTTGCGTCGCATATAAGAAGTATATTAACCAACATAAATTTATGTGTTTAGCACAGTACTATGCAATCGGGCTGCGTATGAACTACTCCTCTTTTTTAGGAGGCACTTTTAGCCGCATTGCTTTCATATCGTCCAATTGTAACTGCTCTAAGAGCGCGCTTTTTTGGCCGGATAAAAATGATAAAAGTTCTTGTCTGGCTATCTGAGCATCAATGCCTGATTTTTCCATCAATCCGAGTAACCTATCAAATTGTAGGCGTCGCTCCAGACCTGTTTCGGATAAATCTCTGCGATCCAAGCAAACATCCATTAATGTGGATCCACAGACACAGTTACGAAAGACTTCAACGATGGTTTTATCGTCATCATCGTAACTTTGTTTTAAACCAGATAAGTTTCGAATACTTCCTGTTTCCTGCCAAAACTCTTGAATATTTTGGTAGGTTTTACCACAGGTGCCACATTTCTTAGGAAAAGAGCTAACAAATAGCGCTTGTAACCCCTTAAAAATAGTGTCTTCTGGATCTGATTCAGACATCTAATTTCTTCCTATCTAAGCCTATGATTGAGATAGTTCAGTGTAACCTAGACCCCTCTGAGTTCATCAAATCAGGCTGTAAGCGTTTGAAAAGATCTCTATCCAGTCTGAATATAATTCAGGCATAATGGCGAAAAATAAAGCGCCTCTCACGCTGGCACTCTCATTAGTAATAGGATGTACTTGTGAATAGACTTTTTTTCTGGCTAATCCTCTTGTCTTATTTATGGGCTGCTTCCCAAAGCTTTTTATTACCGAATGCTGCGCCTGCACCCATGCAATTGCTCACCACTGCCATGCTAGATGCAGCAAGCAGTGCGGTGGAGATCGCCCTTAGCCTGATTGGCGTCATGGCTTTCTTTTTAGGCTTAATGAAGATTGCAGAGGCGGCGGGCTTATTACAAGTCTTAGCGAAATTGTTACGACCCGTATTAATTAAATTATTTCCTGAAATTCCCAGTGATCACCCAGCCATGGGTGCCATGATTATGAATCTATCTGCCAACATATTGGGTTTAGGTAATGCAGCTACCCCCTTTGGTTTAAAAGCCATGGAGCATTTGGATACATTAAATCCACAGAAAGGGACTGCAACTAATGCCATGGTGTTATTTCTTGCCATCAATACTGCTGGAGTCACATTAATCCCAACTTCCGTTATTGCACTACGCCAAGCCAGTGGCTCCGCCGATCCTGCCGGCATTATTGCAACTACTTTATTTGCAACCACTATTTCACTGTTTGCGGCCATTTTAGCTGCAAAATTTTTTCAACGTTTTTGGGCACCTACAACCATAATCCCACTTGTGCCACCCACTGAGCCTGCTACTCCGCTCTGGAAAATGTTAGTAGGCGTCTGTTTTTTTCTCTTGCTTGTATTGTTAACCATTCAATACGGCCAACTCATATCACCTTGGTTTATTCCTACTTTAGTCTGTGCTTTGTTAAGTTATGGTGTTTGGAAAGGTATTAAAATTTATGACTGTTTTATAGACGGGGCTAAAGAGGGATTTGGCGTCATTTTACGCATCATGCCTTACTTAATTGCCATCGTAGTAGCCATCAAAATGCTCACGGCTTCCGGCATTTTACCTGCTCTTGTTAGCCTGCTTTCCCCGGTGACCACATTGATTGGCATTCCAGCAGAAGCGTTACCGATGGCACTCTTACGCCCACTTTCAGGCTCAGGCAGCTATGCAACCTTAGCGATGGTGTTTCAGGATCCCAATCTAGGGCCAGATAGTATAGTAGGATATTTAGTCAGCACTGTTTATGGCTCGTCAGAAACTACATTTTATGTCTTGGCTGTGTATTTTGGCAGCATACAGATTCAAAAAATCAGGCACGCATTGTTAGTAGGGTTGCTAGCAGATGTTGTCGCTCTGTTAAGTTCAGCTTGGATTGTGAATTATATGTATGCTTCGTAGGTAGATGAGCTCCTCCTGATCGTGTGTCTACACACTTACAGTAGTGGTTAAAAGGGGACATTCTTGATTTGCCACTACAGTGATCGATTGCCCTGTCTCTCTTTTATATTTATCTGATTCTTTTCAGCTTTTCACCCTATCCCTTTGCTAATTCCAGTGCAATAGCACTGACATGCTGAATTTGCCGCTACAGGCACTGACATGCTGCTACAGTTTTTTCCAGATAAGACCGACATAGATGCTGAGGTCTATTTGGGGAATACAAATGACGACACATAAGCATCTGATTCAATGCATGCAGGCATTAGGCTATAAGTCCAATGATACTGGTATCTGCCTTGGATTGGCGCAAATGGTGAAACAGGCGATACTTGTGGACGGCTTAAAGGAATTTGACGATAGAATAGAAAAAATTGGACAACTCTCTGTAGGGGATTTTAAAAAAATTGCGGGGGAACTCCAGAAGCCTCGTCGAGAAAGAAAGTTCAGCGATTTAGGGATAAATCTCACACCGGAAGATGTGACTGATTTTTTAGCTTTTTTTGATGGAATAGAGCTGTATTTCCAAAAGAGCCAGTACGCACATTTGTTTGAGGGCAAGCAAAATTTGAGCCAGCGTAATACCGCCCCTGCTGAAGCAATACTATTACCCACGAAGGCAGAAACAGGTATTGCGCGCATAGATTCTTTTTCTAGAGTCTATGATTGTGATACAGGCGGCATACACATGCTTCTTACGGCTCTGACCAGTACACCGCCCATTGCTCATGATATAGAGAGCATAAGCCAGCTAAGCCAGCTTCTTAGTGCTCTGGCCAGTACACAGGCCACTCTTGCTTTATGTTTAAATAATTTTGATCATCAAATCTGCATAGGCTTCAACCCAAAAACCCAAGAGTTTTCATTTACAGATAGCCAGTCACTGCCGACAAGATATTACTCCGCTAAACAAGCTCAAGTCTCTTTTCAGTTATTAGCCTGCGATATTATGCTTGCGCTAGGAGGTACAATCAGTTTCGATTTATACACAAGTGGAGTAAAACCAGAGACACTCAGCCCAATATTACAGCAGATTAAACCAATGATCTTGCCCCGGTATTCCGGACACCCTACTAAGCTAGTATAATCTAGCGAAGAGAGGTGTAACATGACTGACAAAATCAGGAAAAAATATAGCGCTCAATTCAAAGAGCAAGCATTAGAAAGAGCGAAAAGGGATGGTTTTCGCAGGGTATCGAAAGATTTAGGCATTCATGAAACCATGCTGTATTCCTGGCGGAAGAAGTTAGAGCAAACGGGGGTATCGTTTGAGGACCAAAAGCTTCAGGCAGCGGAGATGGCTAGGCTCAAGCGTGAGAATGCACGGTTAGAGC
>JAHFQF010000135.1 GCA_023266435.1 Legionellales bacterium
GAAAGAGAAAAGGGATCAAACGCACTCTCAACAATAGGAAGTAGCGCAATTTCCATCGGCATATTGCGTTTCTCAACACTTTCAACGATTAAATACAAAAAAGGCGCCGCCCGGTCTGCTAAAACCTGTATTTGATTCGGATAAGCGCGATATTGGCGAATATAATGCGCCACTTGAGGGTGATTCGGATTGACCTCAAAAGAGAGACCTTTTTGAATACGGAACCATAAACTTGCTTGCAGCGTCTCGGAAGCTTCCATTTCTGGTTCAAAATCAGCCCAGGTTAGTTTATTTAATACAGCAGGTGGCGGCGCAAACACTGTGTCATCGTTTGCCGCTTCTAGGGTGGACTGACCAACAAGATCATCCGCCAAGGATTGGACTGTTTTTTGAGGGATATCTGAGCATGCAATAACTAACACGCAAACAAGTCCGCTGATTAGGATTTTCAACCAGTTAATTAATAACATTCAATGTAAGTTACTATACTAATTACGAATTAAGATTATAACGTATTTTTCCAGGCTCTTAAAGCTGTAAAAATGGATAAGGGATGGTTGTCTGAAATATTTTCGTTATATTTCAATGTGTTATGAATTAGGCTGTTTTCCTGTGTGCGCAAAAAAGGGTTGATTTGCAGCTCAAGCGCCACGGTGCTTGGTAAAGTAGGCAAATCCTGCGCTCGCAGTGCTTCACAGATTTTTTGATGCTTAATTATTTGTTGGTTTTCTGGCTCTAATAATTGTGCAAATTTAAGGTTACTGAGCGTATACTCATGACCACAATAGAGGCGAGTATGCGGGGGCAGCGTTTTGAAACGTTCGAGAGAATGGAAAAGTTGTGTTGGAGTTCCTTCAAAAATGCGACCACAACCTGCCGAAAACAACGTGTCACCACAAAAAACGAGATCAGAATGTACATAGGCAATATGTCCCAAAGTATGGCCGGGAATCTCCCAGACCTCAAAAGCACAATCTAATGTTGTTAGGTGTACCCGCATGCCTTCGGACAATGCATGGGTACGCTCGGTGATGTTTTCTTTGGCGGGCCCATAAACAATGAGATCAGGAAAGGCTTGTTTGAGTAAGGATATCCCGCCTTGATGATCGGCATGATGGTGTGTGATTAAGATAGCATCTAGGGTGAGTTGATGGGCAGCCAGCGCGTTAAGCACAGGTGCTGCGTCACCAGGATCTACCACAACAGCATGAGGATTGTGTGCTTTGTGTAACAACCAAATATAGTTATCTTTAAATGCTGAAATAGGGGTAACTTGTAGCTGATTTTGCATGTGATTTTTAGAGTGGTTAAATGATGGGCGAATGCGTCATACTATAGCGAAGTGGCACAAGAGACACAAATAAGTTATGTCATCATCTAATAAAAACACAACTGCGCATTGGCTCAGCCAAACGCACTACGCTGCATTACGTGAGCGTGAGTTACATCACTTGGAGATGATTATTCCACGTTTGTTTGGCTACCACTTAGTGCATTTAGGTCACCCAGATTTTGCAGCCTGGGCTGACAGTAGTTTAATTTTGCATCGATGTCGCACTTCTCCACATCAATATCCGGTGCCTGAGGAGGGCGCTGTTTGTGCGTACCCAGAAGCCTTGCCATTCAAAACACAATGCATTGATGTGTTACTATTAACACACTTGTTAGAAAGCTGCTCAAACCCTAAGGCCGTGTTACGAGAAGTCTATAGAGTGTTATTACCCTATGGGCATGTGGTCATTACAGGCATCAATCCTTGGAGTTGGGTTGGCATTAGGCACCGTGTAAGAGGATCTAAGAAGCGGACGGCCTCACAAACGTTGCTTAGCTTGCATCATGTGATTGATTGGTTAGATTTATTAAATTTTCAGATTTTAGAGACGCGAACCTTTGATGGTACAGTGCCGACTTCATGGCATGGAAGAAAATTGTATCAACTCAAACAATTACTGCCTTCTTTTGCGACAGGGTATATGATCTTAGCTGTCAAAAAAACAGTAGGGCTTACCCCCATTCGTCCTAAATGGTCCAGAGAAAAAAAGCTGATTTGGGCCGATGATTTGGCCGCGCCTTTGAAAAAACAATCAATGATAACTAATAATAAGGAGAGAGGACTGAGTGAGGTCAGTAGTGTATGCCTATACGGATGGTGCTTGTCGTGGAAATCCTGGCCCAGGTGGCTGGGGCGCTTTGTTACGTTGGCAAGATCAAGAAAAAATGATTTCTGGGGGAGAGCAAGCAACTACCAATAATCGTATGGAATTAATGGCGGCAATAGAAGTATTTCGGGCTTTAAAAAAACCTTGTATCGTTCATGTCACAACAGACTCTCAATATGTTAAAAAAGGCATCACTGAATGGATTTCAGACTGGAAAAAGAACGGATGGAAAAATAGCCAAAAAAAACCTGTCAAAAATCAAGATTTGTGGCAATTGCTAGATTCATTGGTTGTTGAGCATGACGTGCATTGGCATTGGATCAAAGGACATGCTGGGCATGTGGAAAATGAGATTGCAGACACATTGGCAAGAGAAGCCGTACCCCCTGATGAGGATTAATTATGCGCCAAATCATATTGGATACAGAAACCACAGGTCTATCCCCCAGTCAGGGGCATCGTGTCATCGAAATTGGTTGTCTTGAAGTCATTAATCGACGTTTAACCGGTAAGCATTGGCATTATTATTTAAACCCCGAGCGTGATATTGATCCGGGCGCCGAGCGAGTACATGGGATTAGTCGAAAATTCTTAAAAGACAAGCCCTTGTTTAAAAACTTATTTAAAGAATTTTTAGATTTTTTAGAAGACAGTGAATTAATTATTCATAATGCCCCTTTTGACATTGGATTTTTAAACTCAGAATTAGCTTTAGTCCAGGCGCCGATTACAGATATCACCAGTATTTGCTCCGTGATTGACACCTTGGCGCTTGCTCGAGAAAAACACCCAGGCCAGAAAAACAATCTGGATGCGCTCTGTAAACGTTATAATATCAATAATGAACATCGGACACTGCACGGCGCCCTAATGGATGCTGAGATTCTAGCCGAAGTATATTTCATTATGACAGGCGGGCAAAATAACTTGGCATTTTCTAGGGAAAACACGCAAAGTGGTGCTGAAAAAAAATTAGCAGAAAAGGCGTTGGGCGCTAATGAAGACATCTTGGTGTTGATGGCTACACCCGAGGAAGCACATGCCCATGAGTTGTTCATGGAAAAACTGAATGGAAAAAATTAAAGACATAGTGATCATTGGTGCTGGCCCCGCAGGATTAATGGCTGCTGAAGTGCTGGCAAGCGTTTGCCATCATGTTGCGGTCTATGATCGCATGCCAAGTGTTGGCCGAAAATTCCTCATGGCGGGTCGTGGCGGGCTAAATCTGACACACAGTGAGCCGCTCGAGAGATTCGTTACCAGATATCATGAGACAGAGAGTTGGCTAGCGCCTTATATAAAATCTTTCACCCCGGATGATTTGAGGCGATGGTGCGAAAGTTTGGGCCAAGAAACTTTTATCGGTAGCAGCGGACGTATATTTCCTAAAGCCATGAAAGCTGCTCCGCTATTACGTGCGTGGCTGAACAGATTAAATGGTTCTGGCGTTAAGTTTCACCTGAAGCACAACTGGCTTGGCTGGCAGCATGATAAACTTAAATTCACTGATGCTGAAGGCAAAGAGATATTGGTTACGGCTGATGCAACCATGCTCGCATTGGGGGGAGCATCCTGGCCTAGGTTGGGTTCGGATGGCAGCTGGATGAATATATTGAAAGAGCAGGGCCTGGATATATCGCCTCTGCGTCCATCTAATTGTGGATTTGAGACCAACTGGTCAAAGTATTTCAGCGATAAATTTGCAGGGACTCCTTTGAAGTCCGTAGCCGTTATGCATGAAGAGCACTCACGCAAGGGTGAGCTTATGATAACTAAAACAGGCATTGAAGGTGGCGCGATATATGCGATATCCTCTTCGCTGCGCGAGGCAATCATTAAACACAAGATGGCTGTATTAAGGCTAGATCTATCCCCCAACCTTTCGATAGATGCACTTAGTCAAAAGCTTGCTGCTCCACGCGGAGATAAATCCCTCAGCACTTATCTGAAGAGACTGGGGTTTTCATCTGTGGCGATAAGCCTGTTGTATGAAACGAATTCAAAAGATAAAATTACACAAGCGACGCCTTGCGAACTTGCGAAGTTAATTAAATCGGTGCCTATAATGCTGACAGCCACCAGCGGTATCACTCGCGCCATCTCATCGGCAGGTGGGATAAAGCGCAGCGAGCTGGATGAGCATTTCATGCTGGTTAAAAAACCCAACGTTTATGCGATCGGCGAGATGCTAGATTGGGAAGCGCCAACAGGTGGGTATTTACTACAGGCCTGTTTCAGCACCGCAGTTGCTGCTGCAAAAAACCTATAAGGTCAATATGATAGAAAAAGGTATGTACCGCCATTACCGGAATGGGCAATTATATGAGGTGCTTGGTATCGCATATAATGCAGATAATGATGTTATCAGTGAGCCATTAACAAAACCCTATGTGCTTTATCGCCCGACGTATGATGATTCGACCTGGGTGCCGCCGTTGGCACAATTCAATGATGAGCTGGAGCATGAGGGCCGTACAGTAAGGCGCTTCACCAAGATTGAGCAGGAAATTTGAACTTTCAGATATCAGGCCTATCTACTTGAAAGTAGGAGGCTGTCATTGCGAGCGCAGCGAAGCAATCCAGGCTTCGGTTGCTAGATTGCTTCGTCGGGAGTACCCTTCTCGCAATGACGACCTTTTCCTAAAAGCAAAGTAGAACGAGTATACATCAGTTGGCGGTAGTATAGTTCAGACTGGCTTAGGAACGTAAGCGTTCAAATAGTCTATGATGTCTTACGACCGGAGCCTTGATACATTTCATATTTTAATAATCGGCATTCGATTGGCCCATTAAATAACACAAAGCGGCGAGTTGGCTTTAGATGAATGGCTTTCGCCAACTCGAGATTCCCTGCTAAGACATAAGCAGTCCAACCAGGGAATTGCTGTTTAAAGCGATCTCCCATGAGCCGATATAAGTCTTTTAAAGTTTCTTCGTCACCCAAACGCTCTCCGTATGGCGGGTTAATCACCAAAATGCCTTGCTCAGCAATGGGTGTACAGTCAGAAAATTCTTGTTGAGAAAAGTGCACAATCCCCTCAAGCGCTGCTTTTTTGGCATTGAGTGTTGCTAACGCTACCATTTTAGGATTGTGGTCATAGCATTGAATACGAGGGCAATGGTTGGGATTGCGAATCAGAATATCGTTGGCCTCTTCAACCAGGCGGCGCCAGAGAGAGGGCACGTGACCTTGCCAGCCTTGAAAACCAAAGTACTTTCTATTCAGCGCTGGGGCGCGTTTTTGTACTATCCAACCCGCTTCAACGCCCAGAGTCCCTGAGCCACACATGGGATCAACCAAGGCAGGGGTATCGGCGTTAAAACCTGTTAATTGTAAAATACCAGCAGCCAAATTTTCTTTGAGTGGTGCATCACCACCGCTTTGATCTCTATAGCCTCGTTTATGTAAACTTTCGCCAGCCAGATCAATACTTACATGGGCTTCATTATGATAGAGATAAACATTGATACGCACATCAGGATGAAACGTATCTACCGTAGGGCGAGCCCCAAATTTTGCTCTAAATTGATCCACAATGGCATCTTTGACCTTCAACGCAGCGTAATGGCTGTGGGTAATCTGGGAGCTGGATAGATTAAAATCTACACAAAAGCTGCTATCCTCAGTCATGTGATCAGACCAGTCAATGGATTCAATACCCGCATACAAAGCTTCTGGCGTATAGGCGTCAAATGCCTTTAAAAACAATAAAACGCGATTAGCGATGCGCGACCATAAGCAAAAACGATAAGCCATCTCCAAGGTTCCCTCGCAGGAAATACCACCCTGGAAGTGGGATAGGGTAGCTGGGGCGCCTAGGGTTTTTAACTCCTCGGCCAAGCATTCCTCTAGACCTTTACTTGTCGTAATAAAAAAAGAATAGGGCGCTTGTTGAGTCATGCCAGGTGTCCTTGAATGCTAAATGAGTAAGTTTAGGGGCATTATACGAATTTTAGGGCAGAGGGTAAATTTTACTTATTAGTATGGGGTATTGCGCGAGGTACGCTTAGGAGGGGGAGGGGGCTGGGCGGATGGTGATGCATCGACCTCTGAAGCATCTTGTCTAGATACAGTCAATGCAGAATCCCTACGCTGTATAGCAGGATGCTCTGCTTCGCCTTGTTTTTTTGTATGGGGCGACGTTGATTGAGAGGTTGATGCTGATTTTTTCTTAAAAGAAAAGAAATTGCGGAATTTTTGAACCTTAGCCTGAAGCGATTTGACCACATCGTCAAAATTCTCAGCCAATTGTACCTGTTTTTTTATGATTTGACTCTGTTTCCGGGTCTTCTGCGCCGGGTTGTAAATTTTTTTGGCAGAATTGGTGATATTTAGAAACGCCGATAGCAAAACCAAGTGGAAAGAA
>JAHFQF010000006.1 GCA_023266435.1 Legionellales bacterium
AGGAAAGTTAATCGTATTTTGGGATGATAATGGCATTTCTATCGATGGAGAAGTAAAAGGTTGGTTTAACGAAGACACAGCTAGCCGCTTCGAAGCTTATCATTGGCAAGTCATACGTCATGTGGATGGACATGATCAAGATGCTGTCCGACAAGCAATTGTGGCAGCACGTGCAGAAACCACTAAACCTACTTTGATTTGTTGTAGAACAATTATTGGTTATGGTGCGCCTAATCTCGCAGGCTCTGAGCAAACCCATGGTGCTCCACTGGGAGACAGTGAAATCGCTCTAGTGAGAAAAGCACTCAACTGGTCGCATGCGCCATTTGAGGTGCCAGAAGCAATTTATCAAGGTTTTGACGCCACCGAGAAAGGTGCGGCACAAGAGTCTGCTTGGAACACGATTTGGCAAACTTATCAGAATCGTTATCCAGAGATTTCCGCAGAGTTTCAGCGTCGCCAACAAGGGAAATTGCCAGAAATTTTAGTTCAACAATTTGATGAACAACTTTTAGCCTGGCAAAGCAAACAGGCTACCGTGGCAACACGTAAAGCGTCGCACCAAGCCCTCGCGCTCATGGGCCCTGCTTTACCTGAATTATTAGGTGGCTCCGCAGATTTAACAGGCTCTAATCTGACTTTATGGTCTAAAGAAGCACCGTTTAGTAAAGAGTTTGCAGCAGGTAAGTATCTGTATTATGGCGTCAGAGAGTTTGGTATGGGCGCTATCATGAATGGATTGGCATTGCATGGTGGATTTATTCCCTATGGTGGCACATTCCTCACCTTCTTAGATTACATGCGTAATGCTGTGAGGATGGCAGCGTTGATGAAGCAACGTGTGGTCTTTGTCTTTACACATGATTCTATCGGTTTGGGAGAGGACGGACCCACACACCAGCCCATTGAGCATTTAGCCATGCTGCGTGCCACACCAGGTGTGACCACGTGGCGTCCTGCGGATGCGGTAGAAACATTGGCTGCTTGGCAATTCGCTTTGACGCATCAAACAGGCCCTACTTGTCTCGCGTTATCACGTCAAAATTGCCCGCACCTCGACCGTACTGCAGTACAAGTGAGTGCTATCAAGAAAGGTGGGTACGTGTTAGTCGATGGAGGCGAGCAGCCTGATTGGATTATTATGGCCACAGGTTCAGAAGTTGCTTTAGCATTACAAGTAGCTAACACACTGAAAACAACCAAGGGACAATCTGTACGAGTTGTTTCTATGCCAAGTATGGAACAGTTTTTACAGCAACCCTTGGCATACCAAGAGTCTGTTTTGCCCGCCACTTGCCAACGCCGTGTTGCAATTGAAGCTGGCTCCAGTCAATCCTGGTATCGTTTTGTAGGCAGCCAAGGGCTGGTGATTGGGATGGATACCTTTGGGTTGTCCGCTCCTGCATCAGACTTATTTGATCATTATGGATTTAGCGTAGAAAAAATCGTTGCGCTATTAAATCAATAGAAGAAGGGGAAAGCAGTATGACAATTCGAGTCGCAATCAACGGATATGGTAGAATTGGCCGGAATATTTTACGTGCCCTGTATGAAAGCAAACAACAGCACGACATTCAAATCGTTGCAATCAACGATCTGGGTGATGCAAAAGTTAATGCGCACTTAACCAAATATGACTCCACACACGGTCGTTTTTCGACAGACGTACAAGTCGGCTCAGATGGTAGCTTGATCATTGATGGTCAAGAAATACAAGTGTTCGCTGAAAGAAACCCAAGTTTATTACCCTGGAAAGCATTGAATATCGATGTGGTATTAGAATGCACTGGATTATTTGCTTCTAAAGACAAAGCCAGCCAACATCTTCAAGCTGGTGCGAAAAAAGTGCTGATCTCAGCACCTGCTGGTGATGATGTAGATGCCACCATCGTGTATGGTGTGAACCACCAAACCTTAAAGGCTACGGATAAGATTGTATCCAATGCATCTTGCACGACAAACTGCTTGGCACCTTTAGTGCAACCATTACATGCGCAAATTGGATTGGTAAGTGGATTGATGACTACCGTGCATGCGTATACGAATGATCAAGTCTTGACTGATGTCTATCATACAGACTTACGTCGTGCACGTTCTGCAACGCAGTCTATGATTCCTACAAAAACAGGCGCTGCGGCAGCAGTAGGTCTGGTATTGCCTGAGTTGAACGGAAAATTGGATGGCTTTGCGATTCGTGTGCCAACCATCAATGTGTCTGTTGTGGATTTGACCTTTACTGCAGAAAGAATCACCTCCGTAGAAGAGGTCAATACGCTTTTAAAAGATGCCTCCAAAACAACGTTGAGTGGTGTATTGACAGTGAACACTGAGCCATTGGTTTCCATTGACTTTAATCATAACCCAGCTTCTAGTGTTGCTGATCTCACACAAACCAAAGTCATTGGTAACCTTGTCAAAGTCTTGGCATGGTATGACAATGAATGGGGTTTTTCTAATCGGATGTTAGATGTTGCTAAAGCGATGATGCAAGCACGTTAATCAGTACTCCCTCAAACGGTAGGGGCATTATTTTTTTGAACAAGGATGTGGGTTTAGAGCTTGTAAAAACAAGCGCTGCCGCGCCTTAAAAATGATGCTCCTAACGTCAGTAATAACAGCCCCTTAAAAATTATCTGTGATTGATGCAGATTAAATAAAGCAGTCAATTTAAGGTGATAAAATGTTAACGTTAGACCAAATTACAGTCACTGGAAAGCGTGTTTTACTGAGAGAAGATCTCAATGTCCCTTTAACTACAGATGGTCGAGTAGCACATGATGCACGCTTATTAGCTGCATTGCCTACCATTCAACAACTGTTAGATAAAAAAGCGGCAGTATTGTTGCTAGCGCATTTGGGCAGACCTGAAGAAGGGAAATTCAATGTGGCAGACTCTTTGCAACCTGTTGCGGATCGTTTAAGTGAATTATTGGATCGCCCAGTGCCGCTCATTCAAAACTGGATAGATGAACATCCTAAAGTCGCACCTGGTGACATTGTGCTGTTAGAAAACGTACGATTTTTAGAGGGTGAGCAAGGTAATACGCCAGGATTGGCCAAACGTATTGCCGCTTTATGTGATGTTTTTGTGATGGACGCATTTGCTGTTGCGCATCGCAGTCAAGCTTCTACAGTGGGTGTTGCGCAATACGCGCCTATCGCCTGCGCCGGGCCTTTATTATTACGAGAAGTCTCCGCTTTAAACCAAGCTTTGACTGACCCCGCACATCCAGTTGTTGCAATTGTAGGGGGCAGTAAAGTATCAACGAAGTTCGGACTTTTAAATGCACTGTTGAACAAAGTCGATGCATTGATCGTGGGAGGCGGCATAGCCAATACCTTTTTAAAAGCCCAAGGATTAGAAATCGGCAGCTCACTGTATGAGGCCAGTTTTGTCAAAGAAGCCGGCGCACTCTTAGAAACTGCTAAAGCGTTAGGTAAGCAGATCATTGTACCAGAGGACGTTGCAGTCGCGATGGATCTGAGTGAGCACGCAGTACGTAAAACTTGCGATTTACAGGTCATACAAGCCGATGAAAAGATTTTAGACATTGGCCCTAAAACTGCTAAAAAAATCGCAGAGGCATTAAAATCAGCCAAGACCATTTTATGGAATGGTCCTGTAGGTGTATTTGAGCACCCCGCTTTTCAACAAGGCACACAAGCTGTTGCACACGCTGTTGCTGACAGTGCTGCTTTTTCGATTGCAGGTGGTGGCGATACTTTAGCCGCCATTGATCAAGCGGGTGTTGCTAACCATATTTCTTACATTTCTACTGCAGGTGGCGCGTTCTTAGAATATGTAGAATACCATCATTTACCAGGCATTGATGTGCTCCTCGATAGAGCAGAAGGCCCTTTGCCCAGTGATGAAATGATTCATTTGATTAAAACACGGGAGTCTTAACGCCGTATGGAACAAATTCGACGAACAAAAATTGTAGCGACTGTAGGCCCTGCTACAGACGATCCTGCACGATTGCGTGCACTGATTGAAGCGGGAGCGAATATACTGCGTTTAAATATGTCGCATGGGCAGATTGCCGATCACAGACGACGCTTTGAGATGGCTAAAGCCTTGTCTGAGGAGCTCGATAAACCTGTAGGGATTTTAGTTGATCTGCAAGGACCTAAAATACGTATTGCACGATTTGCAGAAGGCAAAGTGCATCTCAAAAAAGGTCAAAGTTTTTTATTGGATGCAAAATTAGCGTCTGACTGTGGTGATGAAACACAAGTAGGGCTTGATTATCCTGCCTTGACTAAAGACGTCAAAGCGGGAGACAGATTGCTCTTAGATGATGGTCGTATCGTACTGGATGTCATTACGGTGGAAGACACTGTCGTGAGCTGCCAGGTCATTGTAGGTGGCGATCTGTCTAACAATAAAGGGATTAACTTACAGGGTGGTGGATTATCTGCCAAAGCCCTGACTGAAAAAGATAAAAACGATATTCGCTCTGTTGCGGATTGGGACATTGATTATTTTGCCATTTCTTTTCCTCGGTCAGCCCAAGACATTCATGAGGCACGCGAACTCTTAAGACAAGCCGGCTCTGTTGCAAAATTAATTGCTAAAATAGAACGTACCGAAGCAGTTAATGCCATTGATGACATTATTCAAGCCTCTGATGGCGTCATGGTTGCGCGTGGAGACTTAGGGGTTGAATTAGGATTTGCAGAATTGCCTGCGGTTCAGAAAGAGATTATTCATCGTGCGCGCACTTTGGATAAAGCAGTGATTACAGCGACTCAAATGATGGAGTCGATGATTCATAGCCCTATCCCCACACGTGCAGAGGTCTCTGATGTGGCCAATGCTGTGTTAGACGGTACCGATGCTGTGATGCTTTCTGCAGAATCTGCGTCGGGTAACTTTCCAGTAGAAGCCGTGCAAGCCATGCACGATGTCTGTTTTGCCGCAGAAAGGCATCAAGTGTCTAGACTCTCACGGCACCGGGTAGACAAACAATTTGGTCGAGTGGACGAGGCCATTGCCATGGCTGTGATGTATACGGCAAATCATATTGATATTGCTGCCATCATTGCACTCACCGAATCTGGTTCAACGCCTTTATGGATGTCTAGAATTCGCTCAAGTGTGCCTATTTTTGGTCTGTCGCGACATCGCAGAACCTGTGGGCTCATGACTTTGTACCGAGGGGTTTACCCAATTTATTTTGATGTGACAGCGGGAAAAGCTTGGGAAGTGTCTCAACGCGCTATCGCGTTTTTGAAAGAAAAAGGCTATTTAAAATCTGGTGAGCGTGTGATCGTCACGAAAGGGGACGTCATTGGTATTGATGGCGGAGCCAACGCCATGAAGATTTTAATTGTTCCATAAACCACCTTGAAAACTATGTAGTAAGGAGATCAGTATGTTAATTTCGATGAGAGAGCTGTTAGATCATGCAGCAGCCAATGGCTATGGTGTGCCAGCTTATAATGTGAATAATTTAGAGCAGATGCGCGCCATTATGATGGCAGCAGATGAAATGAACAGCCCAGTGATTGTGCAAGCCTCCGCAGGCGCGCGTAAATATGCCGGTGCGCCTTTTTTAAGACATTTGATTTTAGCCGCAATTGAAGAATATCCACATATTCCTCTTTGTATGCACCAAGATCACGGTGCTTCTCCTGGCGTCTGCCAACGCTCCATACAACTTGGCTTTTCTTCCGTCATGATGGATGGATCTTTGCATGAGGATATGAAAACACCAGCTAACTATGACTACAATGTGGCTGTTACTCGCAGAGTCGTCGAAATGGCGCATTCTTGTGGTGTCTCTGTAGAAGGTGAATTAGGCTGTTTGGGTTCTTTAGAAACCAAAACCGCTGGTAAAGAAGATGGTTCAGGTGCCGAAGGTGAATTGACTCATGACATGCTATTAACTGATCCTGAGGAAGCTGCACGTTTTGTAAAAGACACCCACGTGGATGCTTTGGCCATTGCCATTGGGACTAGCCACGGCGCGTATAAATTCAGTCGTCCACCCACAGGGGATATTTTGGCCATTGATCGCATCAAAGCAATTCATGCACTGATTCCAAACACACATTTGGTCATGCATGGTTCCTCCAGTGTGCCGCAAGATTGGTTAAAAATCATTAACGAATATGGTGGCGACATTAAAGAAACCTATGGCGTGCCTGTTGAAGAAATTCAAGAAGGAATCCGTCATGGTGTGCGTAAAGTGAATATCGATACCGATCTGCGTTTAGCAGCAACAGGAGCGATTCGCCGTATGCTAGCAACCAAGCGTGGTGAGTTTGATCCACGTAAATACTTGGGTGAGTCTATGAAGGCCATGGCAGAGATTTGCAAACAACGCTATGAAGCGTTTGGCACAGCAGGACAGGCAGATAAGATCAAAGTGACCTCTTTAGAAGCCATGTCTGATCGTTATGCTGCTGGCAAATTAGATCCTATTTTTAAGTAACCTAAAGCCCTGCGGGGCTTTTAGTGCATTGTGGGATTATTTTCTGGATTAGATACTCAAACGGACTTGAGTCTGGTAAAAGGAACTTTATCAACGGCGCAGCCTGCTATCAGCCGGCTGCACGATTCTTTTTTTCAAAAAATCCATTCAGAAGATCTTGTGATGCTGATGGTGCTCGATACGTTTATCTTACCCTGGCTCATTTACTATTATCAAACAGCGCAGTCCGAATGTAAGCAATTTAAAAAGAATCAGTTGCTCGCACCATTTTTTAAAAAAATACAGTTTAATCTTCAAATTTCAGTATTTGAGCGTTGGTTAGCACAGAGCTTGCAGCATATTCAGCACAGGCAAGAGCAAGTCACGCAGCAGCTTCAAGCAATGTCGGTTAAAAAAAAGCTACCAACAGCGCAGCAATCTAGCTCGGATAAGTGCTGGTTACAAACTTTGTCTGATAGACAATGGAGTGATTGGAGTAGTCGCGCAACAGGAAAAAATCAAGGGTTATATGACGCGTCAGTATGCGTTACGATGCAAAGCAGCGAACAACTCAGTGTGCTTGAGCCATGTCTGCCAACTATTACAGAAACAGAGTTTCTGACTGCAGAGGCGCCCTCAGATGAGGCAGAGAAAAAAGAAAAAATGGGCTGGGGTTGGCGTTTATTATGGAGCAGTTTGCGCTGGATTAAGAAAGAGTTGGCGTTAATCAGTGGTGTCGCCTTGATAACGAGCCTCGCTTTTAGCTGTATTTTTTCTCCCTCATGGATTTTAATTGCAGTATGCATCACATCCCTCGTGGGGGTGACGATCTCGACATTACGGCCACTTTGGCGCGCGATGATCAGATGGTGGCGTACAGATGCCGAAAAAGTAGCACAATATTATCAATTCACAGAGGATTTTTGGTCGCAATCTGTGGATCGATTCCAACAATCGACGTTGGATCTTAAACAACTTGGACTAGAATTTTATCGTTTTGAATTGCCTCATGTCATGTATGAGGCTTTGTGTGAAAGTGGACAACAGATTGTTGACGCTTTTTCACAGAGAAAGCCAGAGCACCGCTGGAAAGCAAACCCCATACATCAACAGCATCGTCTGCACGGCGCAAAGCGAATTCAAGAAAAATTACAGACATTGCAGAGAAATTTTCAAACTTTTCATTGTGCTTTAGCAGGGACGTTGTACCAGCAGTTTAAGCAGGCTGTTGTTAAAAGGAATGCGGTAGGCTTAGTATTGCATGTAGATGATCGAGTTTTATATACGATACATAGACTCTATGCGTTCCTTGGCATGAGTGATCAAGTTACAATAGAACGCTGGTCAAAAGATTTTTTTGCCGAGTCTATGGAGTCATATCTAGAAGTCACTCAACAATCTTCGCTGGGCTTTCCGCTAAAAAAAATAAAAAACTCAATCAAAGAAAGATTGTCTTTACAGTATGCGCTGTTATGTCGTTATTGGCAGATACCTGCAGACGCTCATATGCCGTTTTGCATGAGGGTAATGATCGACGAAACAGCCATGCCAGATCACCTTTCTGAACAAGAGATTCCAGCGGGGATTTTAGAAAAATTCAAGATTTTTTGCTCGCACACGTTTGCGGGAGAGTATTGGAAAATACGGTATCTAACAGAGGATTTTTCAAAGCAACTGCAAGATGAACTGACGAAAAAACTAATACAGATGGGTGTTGCTGAAACAGATCTAGAAACCTTGAATTGCACGACTGATCAAATGCAGGTAATCCATGCTTTGATGAAAAAAGGCATTGACGGCGAAAATCTAGTTGAGTATTTTAACCTATTGAATCAAGCTTGGCAGATTTATTGTATTCTCAGTATGCGTAAAGCCCAGATGTCAAGCACAGAGTATCTAGAAAAAAAGCAGTGCTTAGAGAGTTTATTAGAGAATTGGTTGTTGTCTTTAGAGCGTGATAAGCGCTCAATAGAAAGCAATATGATTCAAGTGCTTTTGCTAGCACGCTTTGATCTCACCCACAGTCGACGCGAGACTTATCAAAGCTCTTCAAGAGAGCAGGTGTTGCATCAAATTTGGTGGTACTTGGTGCGTAACTGGTTATCAAGTTATTTTAATCAAGAGACAGCTGCACGCAATGAACCTGAATCCATAGAGGTTGATCTCATTAAAAGATATTATCAAATGACGAAAAAAATCGATGTGGAAAACTGTGAATCTTGGTTGATTGCTCAATTATCGCATCAAGACACACCGCAGAAAAGACTCACCTGGCTAGAACAAAATGGTCAGTTGATTACGCGCTTAAATATGCCAAGATTTACTCAATTTGCAATACACACCCAACAAGTTTCTATTTGTGCTTTACAGGAAGTACCCCATGCCATTACCCCTAATAAAAAAAGAATCAAAAGCAAGCTCCTTAGTCTCCTCTTTGGATAGCCGTACACAGCGTATTATTGCAGATGTTTGGTTGTCTATCGAGCAAAATAACGCGCTTGCTTTATATGAAAATCTCAATACTTGGTTTGAATTACTCTACGAAGAGAAACAACAAGGAGAATGGTCAGAATATTTTCACTTGTTCCTGATGATGCTCATGAAGCAAGACAAATTACGCATTTTTGAATCATTATTGATTCAAGGCATCGATAGTGATCAAGCGCGTACCTATCCTTTGGTTTGGCAGTATTGTCTTTCAGATACTTTGTCAGCCACTTTGTTTTCTGACATTTTTTACTTGAATTTGTTAGCGAATATTTCTAAGCGCTATCCAGCAATTCAGGCCTTGGTATTAAAAAACAATCCAGGGTTACTTGGTATGACAGATTTTTCACACTTAGAAGCCGACGGGCAGTGGTTGAGTCTGCAGGATCTCTGTCGTCGGGCAGACACCGTATTGCCTATGTCCTTATGGGTTTGGTACATTTTGAAAAATTACACCGTGGACATTGAATTTTGTAAGCAGTTATTGTCATTGTGTCAGCATGCCAATGACTATCCAGTCTATTATTATACCATTATCAGGCATGTGTTATCACAAGTTCCAGTACCCACAGAGGGGCCGTCTTTAGCGCTGTTACAAACTATCTTCTCGCTGTGGTCAACTGATTATCAGACGAATTTTATTGAACCACGGATCGCCTTTACACATTGGGCTTTAGCCAATTTAAGCCAATATGAGAATCCTATTGCGCAGGTTTTTAGTTGCATTTTATTACTCTCAGAAAGACATTTACTCAAAACTTCAGAATTAGAACAACAGGCTGCGTCTACCCCTCGGAAAATGCCACCTAGTTTAAAACCCATTTTGTGGTTAAAAGGTTCCACATTGGGGAAAACAGTATTGGGAATCAAAGCACTGGTAACAGATGCTGTAGATGAGCTCAATGAAACCTATGGGCATCGCTATTATTCCAGAATGCAACGTTTATCTGCAGCAGACTTACGTTATTTTCCTAAAAATACCAATGTGGTTGATCAGCTTGATCAAGCTGATAAAGTTGCTTTAGCCCAGTGGATAGATCTGAAACAGAGTATAGAGACTGTATTTTCAAGTCCTGTGCATCAAACTTGGTTACTGACACTGAGTGCTGGTTATCCGGTAGAAAAAATGCAAACAGAATACGCAATGATTCTTGCAAAATATTTACACTGGTTAGTGATCTTAAAAGCCAGCCATACTGAGCGAGTGAGTTATTTATTTGCAAAATTAAAAACATTTGTTAATCAATGTGAGGTTATGCGACGGCAATTAGGTCAGTTAAGAGATCAAGGTTTTATTGTTTCCGAGCAAGCAGATCATTATTATGAGCAGATTACCAGGAAAATTATGCCTGTTTTAGGCCACTTAGAAAGTGCTTTAAAAAATAACACAGGATTACAATTACATCAAGATAAAGTATTGCAACGATTTAAAAAGACATTGTTAGATCTCTTTGTCGACGATTATGTCAGACTGAAAGCCTGGTTTTACCAGGCAAAGCACTTAACACAACAGTTAGGTGCTACAGGGATTCTTTTGGATGCGAAGGTGCATCGCTGGCTGCATGGTTTAGTAGATCGGCAGCAGGATGAAGGTGGAGAATCAAGCTATGATTATAGCGCATTGTATCTTCCAAAATACCGAGAGATGGTGCAAGCAACACCAGCTGTGGATCAACTTCAGCAAACAATCACAGGATCTTTACTGTGTCTTAAAAATTAATCTGAGAAACGCCTTTTTCGCTTCCGACTAAAACCACTTGTGGCGTTTGGAAAGAAAAAATGCCATTGCAGACAACGCCAGGAATTTGATTGAGTTTGGTTTCGACCATCTGTGGATCAGTTAACTGCAGACGATGAATGTCCAGTAATACATTACCATTGTCTGTAGTGACGCCTGCTCTATACACTGGATCTCCCCCCAAACTGCAGATGGCTTTTGCAACGATGCTTCTTGCCATAGGGATAACTTCTACGGGTACGGGGAATTTACCTAAGACCGACACTTGCTTGCTTTTGTCGACGATGCAGACAAATTTTTTGGCAGCAAAACTGAGAATTTTTTCTCTGGTTAAAGCGGCACCACCGCCTTTAATGAGTCTGCCATGCGTATCCACTTCATCTGCGCCATCTACATAGAGATCAATTTGATCGACTTCTAATAATGAAAACACAGGAATTCCCAGGGATTTTAATAGTTTCTCTGTTTGTATAGAGCTGGCAACAGTACCTGCAATGCGATCTTTGATGCTTGCTAAGGCCTCCATAAAATAGCGTGTGGTACTGCCTGTTCCTACACCAACCATCATGCCATCTTTTACAAACGGGAGTGCTGCGTGGCCAACTTGTTGTTTTAATGTGTCTTGATTCATGAATAAAAAACCTCGTAAGCGTTCAAGTAGTATTAAGGAACTGAGTAGTGTGGCCAATCTTTGGCGAAAAACAGCTAACGGGCCGGCACAGAGACCGGCCCCTACACTTTAACTAATGCTGTGCGTTTTTCGTCTATTTTTCATCCAAACCTTGTTTCAATCTACGCAGTTCTCCGAGTCTCACTATTACCCTTTGAACAGTTACAAAACCTCTGTCTGCAGGGTAAGCACTGTTTCCCACTCTAAAGGAGTGACGGGCGTGATCGATAAACGATTGCCTCTTCTGAGTATCAACATGGTATCCAAAGCGGGCTGTTGTCTTAAGGCGGCCAAAGAAATTGGGTTGGAAAACGCCTGTTTTAAACGTACGTCAACACCTACCCAGCGTGGATTCTCGAGTGTACTTTTAGGATCGTAGTACTTAGAGTTGGGATCCCAAGCAGTCGCATCAGGATAGGCTGTTTTGTCGATTTCTATGATGGCTACAATACCAGGAGTTTGACAATTAGAGTGATAAAAAAAGGCCAAATCGCCCAGCTTCATGTTGTCTCGCATGAAATTTCTGGCTTGATAGTTCCGCACACCATCCCAAAAGCTGGTTTGATGGGGTGCCTGCTGTAGGTGCGATAGGCCAAAGGTACAAGGCTCAGATTTCATCAGCCAATAATTCATAGTACGACTCAACGCCCTGTCTACAATCAAATGGGTTTGAAGACATTATACAAAAGTTTTTTGAATAACCAAAAGAAATTAAGCTAAAGTCAGACGTAGAGCCCTCGGCTCGGGTTTTAAAGTGAGTGAACGGCTGCAGGATGGCATTGTTGAAAAACAGAGAGCCAGGCTCTGAGGGGTATTTTTGTAGTGCAAAACCCCGCATGTGGGTTGATTTGAACTAGGCGGGAGCAATTATGTATAGACCATTAGGAATAGACAGCTTAACGTGGGTTGTCGTGGCTTTTTTGGTCGCGAGCTTTTTAACGACGTACTTAGGGGTGTTAGTTTAATCGCAAAATGAAGCTGGGCGAGAGGGGCTTTTAAAGAGTGGTAGCGTAATTGAGTGGCGGGCCGGAGGATTTTTCCGTGAACGAGCTCGTGTTGGAGCTTCATCAGAGTTGAATTTTCGAGTGAAGCAGGGGAATGCGGAGTAGGCTGTCGCTTAAGAGCACAGATAACAGTCCTTAAGTTAACACACCAT
Source organism: Legionellales bacterium (assembly GCA_023266435.1). Lineage (GTDB taxonomy): Bacteria > Pseudomonadota > Gammaproteobacteria > Berkiellales > Berkiellaceae > JAHFQF01. Next base: position 12,471 of record JAHFQF010000006.1, read on the forward strand.
TGTTTGAACGATTATGAGGCTTGCCGCTTAGACAGTCGTTTATGGAACCACACGATTCTTTTTTCCGTAGCGATGGCGTCTAAGGGGAAGTCCCAGGGCTCTATGGGTAAAGTGGTTGCGGATTGGCATGCATGGGCAAGGCCAATGAGCAAAGGTTTTTTTTCAGTCGCTTGATTCAGCGTGTAATCGTAAAATCCGCCACCCATCCCTAGGCGGTTGCCTGCTGAGTCGAAGGCGACCAGTGGGATCAACATGCAATCGAGCTGATCAAGGGGCACAAATTGTTCTGTAACTGGTTCAGGAATCCCGTAACGATTGGGAAACAAAGTAGTCTTATTGTCACATAATCCAAATTGTAGCCCTTTTTGCTCTGTATCTAAACAAGGTAAATAACATTGGATACGTTGTGCTAAGCAATGTGATAATAAAGACAACGTTGAAATTTCTCCGTCACTGGGCCAATAAAAAGCAACTCGTTGACTTGGTTGAAAAATATTTTCTGACAGCAATAGCTGTGTCAGGCTTTTTTTGTGTTGGGATTGCTCAGTGGGGGATAACGCCTTTCTAGTTTGGCGATAGTGATGTCGTAACTCAGTTTTTGTATTTGCCATCATTAGACTCAGTTAAGCGCAGCGCAGTTGTGAGACTCCCTGAACCCCAAGGTTCAAGTGGGTGCCTTGTAATTGTATCAGGCTTCCTACTTAAAGTAGGCTTGCACAACAACAATCGAGACGCTGGCGCCCAGTCTGTTAGCATCGGGTTAAGAATCATGCACAACCCGCGCTGCTGAAGATAGTATAACTAATTTAGTCACTGATAGCACAATTTTCCAGTTTTTGCTGAGGGAGGCTTTGAGTGGCATTGCTCAGCTTCTCTAACAACAGGCTAATTTTATCGCTGTAAGCATTTAATTCGCTTTCTTGTTTTTTCTGGCGCAATTGTAACAACTCGTATGCCATATTGAGAGCAGCAGTAACGGTAATCCGCTCCATTCCAATAGCCCCACCCTTATGGCGTATTTGGCGCATTTGGCCATCTAAATAATGGGCAGCATTGCGCAGAGCCATTTCTTCTTCTGGTGGGCAGGAAAGACGAAACTCTTTATCCAAGATTTTAACTGTGATAAAATTAGTGTTTTGCATAACTAAAGAAGCTCCTAAAAAGATAACATTTGAGTTTAAATCCAGTTTAAAGAGCTGCTAGCGCTGGGTCAAATGGCTGGATGCGCTTCAAACTGTAAGTGGGTTGATTAAATATGAGTGGTAATACACGAGAAGGTTGGGGCCATTGGGCCGCTAGAATGATAAAATTGGCAGCGCATGCGACGTTTCGAGTGACGTTTACACCTTTCCCAATTTTAAACCAAGGGTTAGTGCGTACTTTAATCGGCACAGACGAAGACCCGCGTTTGCTTCATTTGGCATCATATGCACTTTGTGGGCAGGCTTGCCATTCCTGGGAGGAAGTGCTTGCAAGATTGCCTGCAGCTGCACAACAACAATTTGACGTCGCTGCGATACGTGACGATGAGGTGCGACGACAGCAGTCAGTGGCGATACAAAATTATCGCGAACTCTTGATGGCTCCTCAGCCTATCGTGGCGGGTATGAGCAACCAGCTTGGTGAAATTGTTTTCTCATTATGCGCCGATTTGTTTGAAACTTATGAAGATGGGGAAAATCATCAAGACATAAGACTCAGGCCGAGTGTTTCTGAAGACCAGTTAAAATTGAGCAAAGCGCTTATCAGTATCTGTATCGGCTATACAGTTGTTTTAGAAAAATTTCGACATAAAACGCTGCGTCAAGAGGTTTGGAATGCGGTGAGAAGTTTCTTCAATAATAGATATGCGTTGATGCAGCAATTGTCTCACATTGAAAGAGATTCTTTTATTCCGATTTTAAAACCAGCTTTTACTGAATGGCTGCAGTCCTTAAAAGTTCCTCTGGAAATCATTCAGGAAATTTTTGACCCTGATATACAAACTCTAGTCGGTGAACATGGGCTCCCAATTGCACGCGTACGATTACGTGAAACCACAAAATTATTATTGATTCAACATTATCCCGAAGCGTATTTCTTATATCAAAAAAGTTTTCAAACGGCCTATCAAGAAACCAACGTTCCTTTCTTAGGTTGGATGCTACGTTTATCACAATTCTTAATTATCTTGCTACCTACTCAATTAGCAAGCGGTCAACCCTTGTTCATGCAAGCATTGACCGACTCTTTTGGAAAAAACTGGGAGCAACTCGACGACTTTTTAAATCGCATTGAACAGCTGATGGGAACACTCTCTCAAAGCATTCAATATAGAGAGGGGGGGGATTTATTATATCCGGCAGGTCTATTCGGAAACGATACGGCCATGAGTGGTTTGTTAAAAACGGTCGATAATAATTCCATTATCCCACCAATGTTAGGAAAAGCAGTTCATATGATTCGCTTGGTACGCGATATTTTGAGCATACGTCGAACTGTTTTCTCTGGCACTCAAGCAAGAGGGCGTGTCGCAGGGAGCCCGCCCGTACCTTTCCCACAACAAGCGCTGGTCTTAACAGAAAAATTGCGTGCATTAAGTATGCAAAATGCTCAAGATTGGAGGTATTTTTGTGAGCAGCGGCAGTTTCAGGTAGAGGAGGCATCCTCACCATTGTCTATTTATGCCCTCATTCACGAAACTTTTGATGAAAAAATATTAGATGCTTTAAGAAAAAGTCCAGAATACTTTGCGAAGTTGCCTGAGTCTAAACAAAATTATCATGCCATTATTCAATCTTTTTCGCACGGTAGTTTGTTTCAAGCAGAAGGATTTTTGTTAGATATCATAGATGAAACGATCCAAGCGTATTGTGAAAAACAGCCAGCAGGCTCTGTTTCTAAGCTAATGATTACTCGTTATTTAAATATGAATCCTGTGGACAAAGCAAAGGCACGGCAGCAGCTCACTGCGGAGCAAAAGAAAGAAATCTTTGGCCGATTGTTTGAAGAGTTGATTCTGGTTGAGAAAGATACAACAAAACAACGTCAGTTAGTAGAGTTAAAAAAAGGTACACATCTAGTCTATACTTCACAAGATCCAAATATTTCAGAAGGCCATTTTCGACAATTAGTGAAAGGCTTGATTACACACGATGATGATCCAGCGTTTGCTGCTGAGCTCAGAAAGCATTGTGTAAATGTAGAAGAACCTACAGTGGGTTTTGATTTAAAAGACACATATCATGAACAGCTTGCATGCTTAAAAACTCTTCAAACCACTCAAGCATATGCAGGATTTATTCGAGCAATTCAAAAAACCAATGATTATTTTAATAACCCCGATCACGGGAGAAGACTGCAAACCAAATCATATGCTGGTAGATTTTCTTATTCGCGCCATGATTGCGATGAACGCATGAAAAGCTGGAAGGATGTATTAGATAATCTAAGCAGTTACTTAAAAGAGCCGAGTGGCATAAAAAAACTTGAGCGTTTTCTCTTATTTCTTGATCAAGAAATCTATAAATTTAAAGGGTTTCATGTCCCATTTTATGGGAAACTCAATTGGTTTTGCAAACAGGATTGGGAATGGGAAGGAGCAAATTGGGTCATATTACGCATGCGCTTTCGATCTTTGCTCAAGAGTTTTAGACGATTTACCTGTTTGCATAGCCGATATGCTAACCATCTGATAGCAGTGAGATCTACGTTTAAAAATTTAATTTATCTGCATGAAGTGCAGCCTCAAGTAGCTGCTCAGGATCCTATTGATGCACTTAGAGTATTTAATGTGGTTTCTTTAAGACAATTAGAAAAGGCTTGTCCACAGGTGATTGCTGAGCTTGCAGAGGAAGAAAGGGACTGGTTGGATTTGAATGTAGGTACTGCTCAGGCCACTACACGGCCTACCATGAGCCGATCGTCTTCGACAGATTCTTTTGTCTCAGCGGATGATGCGGATCCAGTTGAATTATCTGTGTCTGCTCATGGAGTAGCGGTTAAGTCAACGGCTCATTTTCCTGAGCAGCGACATTTTAATGAGTTGGCAAGTGCTTTAGAGACTGTTTCAACATTTTATGAAACAGGCTATCGCTCATATAATCCTAAAGAAACGCCTGCTGCAGGTAATCAGCTAGTCTTTAGAGTTTGGCGAAATGCACATGATTCTGCAGAGACCATACTGGATACTCTTGAAGAAGTGAAACTGCGCCAAGCGGCGCTATTACAAGCTCAGGAAGGCCAAATCTTATCTTACTGGAGGCTTGCTTCCTGTAATATGGTACAGAAGTTTGATGTCGTGCGTTTAAACAATGCGCCAAACAAGCCATCCATTTGACTCATTGGGTGGGAGCAGTGGAGAATATACCCAAGACAATTTGATTTTAGGCAGGATGGGGGCGAGTCTACGGATAAAATAACCTCCTGAAATCTACATAACATGGACAGTGTCGTAGATTCTCGTTATGCTCTCAGGGAATGTTGTTATAGGTATACCCAAGTATTTTTAGTAACCGTTTAATGCTTACATTGTTATGATAAGGGATCACTATGAGTTCCACCGTGCAGTATCCAGACTATGACAGTTTACAGAATGATTTGGCCACTCGGCAGGCTGTCATTTGCCCCTCTGAAATGCATGGGATTATCACAGGACTGATTGCTGGCTCTAGGCAATACAATGTGGATGCTTGGTTAGCTTTTTTATTGCAAGAAATGGATGTGGATGAGAAGACTCAGGTGGATGAACTACTTTTAGTGCATCAACTTGTAAATGCCACGCTAGAGTATATTGGCGACATGGCCTTGGAGTTGCCAATTTACCTGCCAGAGGATAGCGCTCCGATGAAAATGCGGATGCAGGCCTTGTCTGCTTGGTGTCAAGGATATCTATATGGCTTAGGCGTCTCACAAGTAGGGGATGCCTGGCTTGAGGGTAAGCAAATTCAAGAAGTATTTGAAGACATCACTGCGATTGCCAGAGAGCCGTTGGAAGTGTTAGAGTCCGCCTTAGAAAACGAAGATACTGAAAAAGATTATTTTGAATTAGTAGAATATTTAAAAGTAGCCGCCGCACTGATTTTTGCAACGCTCTATGACTACAACCAAGAGGATGTTGCTGTCTCGGTGCAATAGGTATAAGGAAGCACCATGACTTTTGACTATAAGGTGCGGCGAGCACAGCTGTTAGCAAACATGCCTTTGAACAGCGTAGCGTTTTTGTTCGCTAGCCCCCAACAATACCGCAACCATGATACAGAGCACCGCTTTCGTCAAGATAGCAGCTTTTACTATTTGACTGGACTCAATGAGCCTGACCTGATTTTACTTTTAGTCAAAACAGCACGGGATCAACAAGATATTTTATTTTGCCACCCTTATGATGAGCGTGTTACCACTTGGCTGGGTGCCAGAGTCACAGCGGAAGACATGGTCACGCAAGGCTTTGATCAAGCTTACGCACTCCCTCAATTCGACGCACAAGCAACGAGTTTACTGGCCGGCAAAGAGGTCGTTTTTTCTCTTTGGGATCATGCGGAAGGACCCAATCAGCAAGTCTTAACTTTTTTAAAAAAATTAAAGGATAATCCACGTAAAGGATTGATCACACCGCATGCTTGGCAAGATCTGGGGCCACTTTTATATGAGCAACGCGTCATTAAATCGCCAGAGGAAATTCAACTCATACAGCAAGCAGTGGATATTTCTGTAGAAGCGCACAAAGCACTGATGACCATGCCGCAGAAAGTGGGACTTCATGAATACACATTAGAGGCAAAATTATTAGAGAGCTTCTATCAACGTGGTGCCAGTGACTGTGCCTATCCTTCCATAGTGGGTGCAGGGGATAATGCTTGTGTTTTGCACTATCATCAAAATCGCTCACGAATTGAAGCAAAGGATTTAATTTTAATCGATGCGGGTGCTGAGTATGGTTTTTATGCCTCCGATATTACACGCACTATACCAGCGACGGGACGATACACTACGCAGCAAAAAGAACTTTATCAAGTGGTCCTAGCGGCGCAGCTGGCAGGGATTGCTGCTTGCCAAGTCGGCAAACCATATGATCAAATTCAAGAAGCGTTATTGGCAGCCATGATTCCGGGACTATTAGATCTCGGGATTTTAAAAGGCTCTGTCGATGAAGTATTGAGCACCCAATCTTATCAAGCGGTTTATATGCATAGTTCCGGTCATTATTTGGGTCTGGATGTGCATGATTGTGGCAGTTATAAGAAAGGTTCACAGTGGCGACTGTTAGAGCACAACATGGTGTTAACGGTAGAGCCAGGTGTTTATATTCGCAGAGGTCATCCCACTGTTTCTGAAAAATGGCATGGATTAGGCATTCGTATTGAGGATGATATTTTAATTAGTAAAAAAGGGCCTTGTGTTTTATCGGAAGCGTTGCCTAAAACCATTGAGGCCATTGAAGAGCTAGCAGTTTAAAACGATGTCAAACCTCACTAAAAGCCAGAGCAAATCCTATCGCATTGCCATTGTAGGTGGGGGGCTGATGGGTGCAACATTAGCAGCTTTTTTAGCACCCAGCCAGGCAGAAATTTATGTGCTTGATAATCAGCCGCGTGAGAAAGCGTATCAAAGTACACACGTCATTGCGTTGTCTGCCGGAGCTAGTGCATGTTATGCCCATTGGCTGCAGTCCGATCTCTTTGCAGAAATTTCGACTAAAATTCAACGCGTTGAAACCACGGCACAAGGTGGTGCAGGAAAAGTCGTATTTACTGCCTCAACTTTGAATGTCGAGTATCTGGGATTAGTACTCAATGCGTCTGCATTGCTACGCGCTTTACACCAAACACTGGCTCAGCATAGGCATTGTCATTGGCTAGAATCAACGACCTGTCAGACTATTCGCTCGTTAGAGTCTGGTGTGACATTACACTATACGACGTCTGATGCGACTTTGCAGACATTGACCGTGGACTTATGTCTGATTGCAGATGGCATGCATTCTCCGCTCACGAAGCAACTAGGTTTCGGCACCCAAGTACATCAGTATCATCAGTCAGCCATTGTGGGTCAATGTAGCTCGGTTTTGCCGCACAGGGGAGTTGCCTATGAGCGTTTTTTAAAAACGGGTGCATTGGCGTTGTTGCCTTTTGGTGAGCGTGGTTTTTGGTATGTGTTGGTAGTTGATGAGACAACAACGCCTGCTTGGTTAGCAATGCACGACACAGTATTTTTATTCTATCTAAATGAACAGATGGGGTATCGTGTGGGTCTCATCACCGCGGCTAATTCGCGCCATGCCGTGTCTTTAAGTCAAACTTTAGCGCCAGCTGTAGTCGCAAATCGTTGTCTGGTGATGGGGAATGCCGCGCATAGTTTACATCCACTGGCTGCACAAGGGTTTAACCTCAGTGTGATGGATGCCCATCATTTGGCTACCCTGTTTCAAAATTTTTCAAAGACAGAGCAAGGGGCCATACAAACGGTCCTGCAAAGCTATCAACAACAGGTTGCCACCTACCAGCAGCGAGTCATTCAAGCAGTGCATGGGTTGGCAGTCATGGGCACACAAGCTTGGTTGTCTCCATTCAAATCTTTAGGGCTCTCTTGTATAGGACAGTTACCTACGGTGCAGGAATCGATCGCCACTTGGTCCTTAGGGCGTTATTAACATGCGAACTTTTCAAATTGCAATTGTGGGTGCGGGCGTCATTGGGCAAACATTGGCAATTACATTAGCGCGTCTTGGTTTCTCTGTATTACTGATCGAGCAGCGGCCGCTTATGACGGATATGCCGAGTCAAGAAGACGCTTGGCGTGAGCGATGTGTTGCATTAAATTTAGAAAGCCAACAATTATTAAAGCAATGTGGTGTCAACTGGGATCGCTTGGGTCCCTTTTGTCAGAATTACTCAAAGATGCAAGTTTGGGATGCTGATAGTACTGCCAGCATCGATTTTTTAGCAACCGAGTTGTATCTAGAATCCTTGGGATGCATTTTGCCTACCAGTGCGCTCAGTGTCTGTTTAAGTGATTGTTTGCAAGCCTACCCTAACATTTGCATTTTAGCGCCTCACTGTGTGCAAACGTATCGTATGAATGCAGACTCGGTGACGGTATGTTGTGAAAAGACTGAGCATACAGTTCAATTGGTCGTAGCTGCAGAAGGTGTGCGTTCACAATTACGTGAATTATTTGGTTTTCAAATGCAAACTTGGGACTATCAGCAAGCTTCTGTGGTGGCCACGATTCAAGTGACACAAGGTGACGCGCACTGTGCCTATCAGCAATTTCAGGGTGTAGAGGGTCCTATTGCATTATTGCCGTTACCTAAACCCAATTGGTATAGTTTGGTTTGGAGCACTACACCGGCTCACGCAACCGTATTGTGCGCAATGGAGAGAGCTGATTTTGCGCAAGCCTTAAAGCAGGTTACCATGGGATTTTTTGGTGACATCACTTGCTTGACTGAGCCAAAGCAACATCCGTTGGTAATGCAGCACACTAAAGAGTATTTTCGTGAACGCTGTGTGTTAGTTGGGGACAGTGCGCATTCCGTACACCCATTAGCAGGCTTAGGTATGAATTTAGGTCTAAAGGATGTTAAAGTATTAGCGACTGTTTTGTCGGTGGCGAAACAACAACAAAGAGACTTGGCAGACAGTGCTGTGTTAAAGCAGTATCATCAAAGTCGATATCCAGAGGTATGGGAAGTCATTGCGTTTCTAGAAGTGATCAAGCGCAGTTTTTCTTCTGGACATCCTGTGATGCGTCAGTTACGAGAGTTGGGCCTAGGCTTTGTTGCTAAGCAACCTTGGTTGAAAAAACAATTTATGAAAGTTGCAATAGGAATTGTATCAGGATGAAACAAACACCACTGTATGCTTGCCACGTTGCCCAGAATGCTCACATGGTAGCGTTTGGAGAGTGGGAAATGCCTATGCATTACGGCTCTCAAATTCAAGAACATTTAAATACTAGACGCGAAGCAGGTATGTTTGATGTGTCACACATGGTCGTCACAGACATTCAAGGTACCGAAGCGTCTCATTTCTTACGTAGTATTTTGAGTAATGATGTTGCAAAGATTCAACCCAATCAAGCTTTGTATAGTTGTTTATTGCACCATGAAGGCGGGGTGTTGGATGATCTCATTGTCTATCAGTTGGCTGCTAATCACTATCGTTTGATCACGAACTCAGTGACCCGTGAAAAAGTCAGCCTTTGGCTAAATCAATTGGCACAGGATTTTCAGATTACTCTGCATCCACAAACGCAGTACGCATTAATTGCTGTGCAGGGGCCACAAGCCATTGAGTTAGTATCACGTCAATTCACCGCATCGGGGCTGAATGCCAGAATCCAAAACTTAAAATCCTTTACAGCGTTGCAGACTGAGCATTGTTTTATTGCACGCACAGGGTATACAGGTGAGCCTGGGGTGGAAATTTTATTATCTGCCGAAGCTGGCGTGACCTTATGGCACAGCTTAGCTGAAGCTGGTGTGTCTCCGTGTGGTTTGGGTGCAAGGGATACGTTACGCCAAGAAGCGGGTTTGAACCTGTATGGCCAAGAAATGGATGAAACGACAAATCCTTATGAAGCAAATTTAGGTTTTACGATTGATTTGAATGATTCGAATCGCAATTTCATTGGTAAACAGGCTGTGATTGCTATGCAAGCGCAAGCACAGTTTAAATTGGTAGGTTTGGTGGGCGATAAAAGTCAGATCATGCGCCGTCATGCGCCTGTTTTTTTAGCGGATAAGACCGAGGGTATTGTAACCAGTGGCACGTATTCTCCCAGCTTAAATTGCGCCATTGCTTTTGCGCGCATCCCTAAGCAACCGATTGCCGAGGTTGAGGTCATGGTTCGCCGTTGTCCAGTACAGGCGCGAGTCGTCAGGTTGCCTTTTGTGCGACAAGGACGCGCCACATTTGCATCTATACTCAAAGCGATTTGATTTAGGCTGGGTATAGTAATAATGCTTTGCAATCTTAAGAGGAGGTAACTCATGTCACAAACACTTACTATTCCAGAAGAGCTTCGTTATACAGAAACGCATGAATGGTGCCGGTTAGAAAATGGCTTGGTCACAGTGGGTATCACACACCACGCACAAGAATTACTGGGAGACTTGGTTTACGTTGAGTTACCAGAGGTAGAGCAAACTGTCAGTGTGGGTGAGGAGATTTGTGTAGTAGAGTCTGTCAAAGCAGCCTCAGACGTGTATGCGCCTCTGGCAGGCAGAGTCATTGCGGTTAATACGGATTTGGCCGCTTCGCCTGAATTGGTGAATCAACAGCCATATAGCGGTGGTTGGTTGTTTAAATTGCAAGTTGTGGATGTGCATGCATTAGATGCCTTATACACAGCGGCAGCGTATGCTGAACAAGTGGAAGGCTAATCATGCCATTTATTCCTCATACGCCTAGTGACATCCAGTCCATGCTTCAAGCGTTGTCGATTTCATCGATTGATGCTTTGTTTAAAGAAATTCCTACTCATTTAAAAGTGGATAGTATTCCAAACATGCCTGCTGGTATGACAGAAATGGAAGCCATGCAGCATTTTTCAAAGCAACTCGCTTTGGACAAAAGTGTACAGTGTTTTATTGGCGCGGGTGCTTATCAGCATTATATTCCTGCAGCAGTTTGGGAAATTGTCTCTCGTGGAGAGTACTTGACTGCTTATACCCCCTATCAAGCAGAGGCCTCACAAGGGACACTACAGCTTTTATGGGAATATCAAAGCATGATGTGTGCTTTGATGCAGCTGGATGTGTCGAATGCCTCTTTATATGATGGGGCAACCGCTGTGGCTGAAGCCGCTTTAATGGCGTGTCGGTTGCATCGTAAACAAGCACAGGCAATCATTGGCGTACCGTTAAGCCTACATCCACACTATCGACAAGTGCTAAAAAGTATCGTCGCGCGCGAGCACATCGAATTGGTAGAGTTTGGTTTTGATGCAGACGGCCGTACACAAGTCCCGGCGTCCATGGAAAACCTCACAGCGCTGATTATCCCTCAACCCAATTTTTTCGGTGTCTTAGAAGACGTTGATCGTCTAACAGATTGGGCGCATGCTCAAGGTGCGTATGCCATCGCTGCTGTGAATCCTTTAAGCATGAGTTTGTTGAAGCCACCTGGTCAATGGGGACAGCGTGGAGTAGACATTGCTTGTGGTGAAGGACAGCCGCTGGGTGTGCCTTTGGCATCCGGTGGGCCTTATTTTGGTTTCATTTGTTGCCAAATGCCTTTAGTGCGTCAATTACCTGGCCGCATTGTAGGGCGTACAGAAGATCTGGATGGTAAGGTTGGTTATACCTTGACGTTGCAAGCACGCGAGCAGCACATTCGCCGTGCGAAGGCCACCTCTAACATTTGTACAAATCAAGGGCTCTTGGTGACGGCAGCAACTGTGTACATGAGTTTATTAGGCGGGCTTGGTTTACAAAATACAGCTGCAGTGTGTGCGCATCGATTAGCCAGTTTCTCAGAAAAACTACAATCAATTCCTGGTGTAAAGCCATTATTTCGTAGCCATCACTTCCATGAAATGGTAATTACTTTACCCAAACCAGTTTCTGAGGTCGCGGATCGCATGTTGGCTGCAGGATTTTTAGCCGGATATCCTCTGCAGAATGATTATCCGCAGTTAGATAATGCACTTTTGATTTGTACGACAGAATTAAACAGTGAAGAGCAATGCACACAGTATTGTCAGGCACTCAGTCAGATTCTCCTTTAAGCAGGTGTGTCATGTTAATATTTGAAAAGAGTCAAGCACAACGTCATAGCCGCGCTTTGGTACAAAAATTACCTAGCCAAGACTTGCCTATTCCTTCAGAGCATTTGAGAGTGGGTATTCCAAATCTGCCCGCTGTCTCAGAGCTAGAAGTGATACGACATTACACGGTACTGTCGAAGTCAAACTTCTCAATTGACACCAATTTTTATCCCTTAGGCTCTTGTACGATGAAATACAATCCGCGTGCCATTCATCGTGCTTGCTTGCAAGAAAAAGTACTCAATCGACACCCCTTGACTCCACCACAAGTGAGCCAGGGATTTTTAGGTTGCTTATATCAATTGCAGCAAGATCTGATCAACATCACAGGCATGACTTCTTGTAGCCTCTCCCCGATGGCTGGTGCGCAAGGAGAGCTGGCCGGCGTTAAGATGATCCAAGCGTATCATCAGCAACGTAAAGATTTTAAACGCACAGAAATGATTGTCCCCAGTGCGGCACATGGTACGAATCCGGCTTCTGCAGCCATGTGTGGTTATGAAATTCGTGAAATCCCAACCGATGCAGAGGGTGACATCGATCTGGAAGTTTTGGCACAAACAGTCAGTGAAAAAACAGCGGGCATCATGTTAACCAATCCTTCCACGCTGGGTATTTTTGAGCGCAAGATTGTAGAAGTTGCACAGATTGTGCATAAAGCGGGCGGGTTGCTTTATTATGATGGAGCCAATCTCAATGCAATCTTAGGTAAAGCGCGCCCGGGAGACATGGGTTTTGATGTCATGCATGTGAATGTCCATAAAACTTTTGCCACACCGCATGGTGGAGGTGGTCCTGGAGGCGGGCCTGTCTTAGCCAATGCTAAATTAGCACCGTATCTTCCTATTCCTTTCGTGATCAAAGCGCAGGCAGGTTATCGTTTTTCTACTTTAGAAGACTGTCCGGATTCTATAGGACGTTTATCCTGTTTCATGGGGAATGCAGCAGTCATGTTGCGTGCGTACTTGTACATTCGGATGCTTGGTCAAGAAGGACTCAAGCGTGTCGCAGAAATTGCAACGCTAAATGCCAATTATTTTATGGTTAAAGCCAAAGCGTTAGGGTTTCCTTTGGCTTTTCCAAACCGCTTAGCAACGCATGAGTTCATTGTGACTGTGGCAGTGATCACCAAAGAGACGGGCGTGACGGCCAGGGACATTGCAAAGCGCTTGTTGGATTTTGGTATACATGCACCCACCACATATTTCCCCTTATTGATTCCTGAGTGTTTATTGATTGAGCCGACCGAAACAGAATCCAAACAGCAATTGGATCTCGCATTAGAGGCGCTTCAGCAAATTCGAAAGGAAATTCAAGAGACTCCAGACACGGTGAAAAATGCGCCACATACGCTGCCAGTGAAACGTTTAGATGATGTGAAAGCTGCAAAAGCATTAGATTTGGCCTGGCATCTGCATGAAGCGCTATAGTCGGCGTACTTTTGACCTCAAAGCGATATTGATCGCATTAGGTTTTGCGATGCAAGGCCTGGTTGCGGCTTGGAAACGCGAGGCTGCTTTTCGCCAAGAGTGTTTAATGGGGTTAGTGCTGGTTCCTTTGGCTTTTTATTTGACTTCAGAGCCTTTGCTGCGCTTCCTGTTGATTGGAGTTTGGTGGTGGTTATTGGTGGTTGAGTTGATCAACTCTTCCATAGAAACTGTGGTAGATAGATTTGATACATACCATCCGCTCTTTGGTACAGCCAAAGACATTGCAGCAGCGGCGGTGTGGTTATCTTTTTTGTGGTTAGTATTCGTATGGGCGTGGTTCTTAATTTCTATATTCGCTAAATGACTTAAACACTTCCTCCTTTTTCCGTGTTATAGTGATAAGAGGCTGGGTGTGTATCTGTGGGATTTATCGTGATAGATGAAGAAGGGTTTCGCCCCAACGTTGGAATTATTTTAGCAAATCAACATAATGAATTATTATGGGCACAACGAGTAGGTCAAGATGCTTGGCAATTTCCGCAAGGGGGGATTAACCCTTCGGAGTCACTTGAGCAGGCCATGTATCGAGAGCTGTATGAGGAAGTGGGATTAGAGCGTAGCGATGTGAAGTGGCTAGGTTCGACCAAGACGTGGTTAAAATATCGTCTTCCTAAAAGACTGGTGAGGGTAGAGAGTAAGCCTATTTGCATTGGACAAAAACAAAAATGGGTGTTGATTCGACTACTCAGCGATGATAACCGGATTGATTTTAAGAAAACTCAGAAACCTGAGTTTGAATCTTTACGATGGGTGAGTTATTGGTTCCCATTGCGGCAAGTGGTTTCTTTTAAAAGGGATGTCTATCGTCGTGCATTGATGGAGTTAGCCCCGATCTTATTTGAGGAAGCAGGCATCATAAAAACTTATTGTGACCCTTTGGATGAATAGCTGAGGAGGCAGTGTTTTGTTGGCAACATTGGAAAGAGTGGTTCACGAAGTCAATGGATTGCCTGCATCCCCAGGGATTGGGGTTGGTGAAGTCGTTACCTGCCGTCCTCATGCTGAGCTCAATAAAGTGCCCGATAAGCCAACGCGAGATCCGCTTAAAGAATACAAGCGGTTTACCCGTGCAATCGCCGCGGTCAAAAAAGATATCCGAGAAATGAAGGCTTACTTAGCTGACTCCCTTGTTTCGGAAGAGCTTTCTTTATTTGATGCATACCTGCATATTTTAGACAGTCATTCAATTGCTGATGAAGTCAAACAACGTATTTTCAAAGGCCAATGGGCGGAAGGTGCTTTGCGAGATGTGGTCAAGCATCACGTATCAGTCTTCGAAAAGATGAAAGATCCTTATTTAAGTGCACGTTCGGAAGATGTGAAAGATTTAGGCCAGCGTATTTTAGCGTATTTGCAAGCGCGGCAGCCACAGGTCCGGACTTACCCTCAAGCCGTTGTTTTAGTCGGTGAGGCATTAACAGCAACGATTTTGTTAGGCATTCCTGCAGTGAATATTGTGGGGGTGGTATCCACAGAGGGCACTGCGAATTCGCATTTAGCCATTTTAACGCGCGCCATGGGCATTCCGTTTGTTACCAATTTGCCACCTATTGAATTATCAGAGTGGGAAGGGCGATCTGCGATTGTGGATGGTCATCAAGGGCAAATCATTCTCAACGCCAGCGATGCGATTTTAAAATACTATCAACAATTGGCTCGTCATGACCAAGAATTTGCAAAGCGGTTTTCCCATTTGCAAAAAGAACCTAGCGTGACGTTAGACGGTATCCACGTACCTTTATTTGCAAATGTGGGCTCGCTATCGTCGGATGTCCATGTGGCTTTAGAAACGGGTGCAGAAGGGGTGGGACTATATCGTTCTGAGATGACCTTTATGTCGCGAGACAACTTCCCTAATGAGGAAGAGCAAACAGTCATTTATCAGCGATTGTTA
>JAHFQF010000136.1:0-4935 GCA_023266435.1 Legionellales bacterium
TTGTAATAGTTTAGACTTGGTAGGTAATGTGCCATCAAGTTTATCTAGAATTGCATAGAATGTTTGCGTCACAGCATCTGTGGCGGTGTTATCAGTAGGCTCTAGAAATTTACCAGTTCCAAAATAAATGAGCACGCCCTGTTTGATGCCGTCAGGATGTGGTCCTATAATTGGCATGGTAGTAATTTTTTGATCACCTGTTGTGCTGTGTTTGGCTTGGAAGAAAGCAGAGCCTGTCCAGGTAGCAGGGCTGCTATTAGTGAGATTGAATTTCCAAAGTTGACCATTCAAATCACCTGCATAAATGTAATCAATGACGTAATCTTGATTCACATCAATAGGATAAGGTGCCGCTAATCCATTAGGCGTTGTGACACTGCCTGAACCAACAGATAATTTAATATAATCAGTACCTTCAGTCCATTTTCCATCAAGTCCACCATCAATAAAGACAATGTACAGCGCAGCTTTTCCCGATGTGCTCGTTGCAGTATCGCCTTCAGTATTATTATAACCATTACCAAAAATAACAGCCCAGCGCTTTGTACCATTATGATTGACTAATCCTATTTGCATTTGACTGTAAGTGTATCCCAGATCTTTATCATCTTGATCAGTGAATTCCCATAGTAAAATATTTTTAGCATTAGACTCAGAGAATTGACTCGGATCTGTAATATCGAGCGCAAAAATACCTTGACCACCTTGGCGTAATCCGCCAATCACAATAGTATGCCAGGCATCATTAAAATACACGTCACTGCTTTGGCTAGATCCATCCACATAGAATCGGTGTGTATAGGTAGGTTGACTATAATTGCCTAAAGTACTCGTGATATGAGATTCTCCAGGTACATAAGCCAGCAACTCTGAGCCATCGTTTGCATTTAAAAGATGATACATGCCATCATTGGCGCCAAATCCAATCATGGGTGTCCTGTCTTTATACCTAGTTTTAAATTGAGTATAGCTATTTGACATCAGCAGATCGGGATAATATCTATCAGGTTTATTGATATAAATTGGAGTCGAGTTCACGATGTCTCCTAACAAACCATAACGTTGTCTGAAGTTGCTAGTGCCTAAAGCTTTGCCATCATAGGTCGTGTCGGCACGCAAATAATTAATCAGGGCTTTCCCATAATTTTGATTGTTAGAAATTTCAGTTAAATTGGTGGTAGTAGCAGAATAGGGTGCTGTTTTTAAATAATTTTTTATGGTTTGTGGTAACGCACCACCAGAAATCAAACTAGTGTAATTGGTTGGCCATCTAAAAGGAATCCCGCCAGCGTTTGCAGCACTCCAATCTTTAGTGATAATAACACGTTTGTTGTAATCAATGGGTGCTGTTTTCTCAGTAGAGTCTGAGCATGCACCACCACTAAAAATACAATGTGCATTCCAAGAAGCAACCGTTCCTATTGTACCATTCAGATTCATTGGATAAGCTAGCAATTCTCCATACCAAAGTTTGCTATTAAATCGAGCTTGATAGACATAGCTGTTCCTATTCAATATAGTAGAGCTTTGTGCGGCTGAGCTGGCTGAGCCCATGCGATCGCTAATATTGGCTAAAGCAGAGGTAATATTAGCGGCTAGAGTATCAGGCGCTTGAGCAGATAGGAAGGTTCCTCTGCTATTAAATGCAGCATGCCAGAGGTCATCAATTTTAGCGGCTTCGCTACGAAAAGGGTTGCCTCCCCAAACGCTATTTTTAGATAATGCTGGATTAGGCCAGCTATCTCCATCAGTATCAACTAGATTCCCAGTCACACCAAATCCTACAGTAAAAGTTACTAAGTGTTGATGAATTGCAGAATCATTAGGATTCGGTGCGACAGTATTAGGGAAAGTACTTAAATCAGTCTCATAATAATAATCTGCAACGTCCGCTAAAGTTTGAGAAAATCCATCTTTATCCTGATCTCTAATGTTACCATTGCTGAAACTGTCATCATTCCAATATCCATCTGTGATTAGAATATTAAAATTTTGTTGGCAGGCATATGCAATCGGGCTGACTTTTCCGTTTAATTTTCCCTGAAAATAAGCGCCAGTTTTATTTAACGCAACTCTCAAAGGGGTTCCCCCCGAAGGTGTTTTTTGATTCAGTTTTTGCTGTAAAGAATCGTTTTGTGTAACGAGAGATGCTAAATCATCTTTTACAGGTGAAGTGATGAATAGAGAGTTATTAAGCAATGCTAATCCATAGCGATATTGAGGATTTTCTTCGACAACAGTACCAATCGCATTTTGTGCAGTTAAGAATCGGTTGCGATGATATTGAAACCAGTTTGCATAATTTTGTCTTAAATCCGTAATGCTTCTGCAGCCTTCTGTATTTTGAGAAGAATATGAGTATTCTCCATTGACTACTTTTCTGACCAGAGCAGAGTTTCCTAGTATATTATAACAACCCGTAGGCTCCGTTAAGTTTATTTTGAAAGCCTTGCTTTCAGCGATACCTTGGCTCTTGAGGCTGTTGTAAAAAGGTGCATAAGTAAATAAATACACCATGACATTGTCAGTATTAATGGTGATTTTAATGTGAGAGTCCCATAAGTCAACAATACGATTAGGAGTATTCGTCACATTCAATGCAGAGCCTTGTCGGGGTCTATCTCCAGAGTAACCTTTATTGTCTATCCAGACTATATAACTAAAACCACCTAAATTTGTTTCTTGCGTATAGCCTGATACGCCCGAAAAAGGGTGATTTCTTGCAGCATTGAATTTTGCTGCTGTACAAGGAGCATTCGTTGTGCTGCAGGCGCCATACCAGGGTGCATAAGCTACGCCAGTCTTTTCTCCCCTTACTGCGACATGAGTCAGGGTCTTGGTCACAGGATCGAATTAAATTCAGATAGTCTGTCATAGAGCTCGTGTAGGTAGACTGGCCATCGTGATAAAAATACACCTTGCTGTTTGTAATGTTTGTTCCGCAAGAGCTCGTTTTGGGCGTGTTTGAGCCATCAACATACGGATCATACGCACAATCTTGCCAATAAGTATCTATCATTGTCTCCTCATCCATGGATCCAGAATCGTCTAATGTGAAAAAGACATTGGGGGTGACTTGGCCGCCTGAAAATAAGGGAGTATTAGAAAGTTGCAACAGCGCTGCCTGAGCAGCAAAAGGCGCTGTTAGCAGTATTGCACAGGCGGTAATTAAGGCATTCCGAATTTTCATAACATCACCACTTGGCTTCCAAATGACTGCTGATACGAGTTAGACCAGGGGGAGCAGAGAAAAGTTCATTGAACTGAGAAAGAAACATCATTTGAAGTAGGTCAATTTTAGTAGGATTTAGCAAAGATGGACTCCACAATGGTTTGAGAGGCCTCATTTTTAGAGGCAGCCTCGTTATGTGGCTTAGAGCCATAACCTTTTGCTGTCACTCGATAATAATACATGCCTAACCCTTTACTTTGAGAGTCTGGACTTAACTCGAATGCTTGAAAATCTTGCTCTTGAATAATATATAAGGGGGCCCCGCTAGAGGAAGAGATATTTTTAGAAGCATTTTGAGCGCTACTCCAAGCTGATCCAGAAATAAAATTTTCGTTAGAGAATTTTTCGGATGGCCAGATGCAATTTGTGATATTTTTGCCGTTACAATAATTCAATTTTACATTAGCACCACTAAGTAGTGCTTCACCTTGCACCAAGGCTGATTCCGCAGATTGAAACGAAATTTGCACATTGTTAAAGTTGCTGGATGCGCGATAATTCACATTGGCATTTTGAACTGCGCTGACGCCGATGAACATAAGACCTACAATCAAAATTAAGCCAATCACTAATGCAGAACCTCTTTGCTTATACATTTTTTACTCCGCCGAATTAAAATTATTTCTCATTTTAATGGTGTTATTAATTAACACATACATTCTATTTTCTGAAGGATAGGTGCGAGCTGTATCTAAAATATCGATAGACTCTGGTGGCTCGCTGTAACGCTTAATATTTTTTTGAGAAGATTGTAATAATAGCCCAATGCGAACACTCATGATTTGATTTCTGCTTTCCGGGCTTGCCAGACTAGGAAATGAAATTGGAACATAGCGTTCCGTTTGCTTTTCATTATTGCCTAAGCCATACAGCACTTGAAAAGAGACGACATTATCAAGTAATGTGACTTCGCTGCCAATTGGTGCAGAATCAGTTACATCATACGTTAAACAGCGTAGTTTATTGTTAAGCACAGTTAACTGATAAAAGATAATGTGGCCATTTGCAATGGCATCTGCGGGCAGTGCAGTGTTATCACATTGCTTTAAGTCAGTATCAGCTTGAAAATAAATGAGCATGGTGTCATTTGCCAAACCATTTGTGCCATTATCACCCGCTTCATAATCTTTGCACAAAGGAATCGCATCATGATTCGTACCACCAATGATTCCACAGGGAAATAAATCCTCATATTCTGCATAAGGACTATCGGTGGGTAATTTTCGATAGCCAGTAACGCGCACTAACTTTTCAAGCACATAGTTAGCATAACTGGCGTTGCTCGTAACATCACTCAGTGCATGCTGTACTTGATAAGTTTTTTTGGCTTGTATAAATATTTTCGTCACGGCTAAGACTAAGCCCACACTGATAACAAGTGCAATCATCAGCTCGATTAGCGTCAATCCTTGATGATTTTTCCAAGCAGGATGAAGTAGGCTCATAATTCAAAAGATCCTATATAGGCGCGACGATTACTTAAGTTCGCGTTGACCGGATTCGTAGTGCCACCATCCCAGATGATTCTTACGGTATATACCAGGCGACCATTTGTCAGCTGTCCATCGCAACCCGTTTCACCTAAATTCTCTAATGTATCTGTGGATGGATTTTCTGGTGTCGAATCTACACAGATAATAGCTATTGGATTAGGCAAGCTGTTTTGAATGCTTTCTTGCCACTCATGAATATCGAATAATGCA
>JAHFQF010000136.1:4945-6501 GCA_023266435.1 Legionellales bacterium
ATGCAAGCTCATCAGAGCTACAAATTACGGAAGCATCATAGGCGCCTTCGCTATTTTTACCCATACAAGACGGCACTGCTTCTTCTAAAATTGGATTATGATAATTGCCGGCAGTGCCTTTTAAAGCCTCTACTTTATTTGTGCGGACTCTTTCTATCATGTCTTCTGCCATGATGGTTGCTAAAGTACTATGTAGAGCGTCATTACTTTGCTTCATGGTTTTTAGTTGTAATTGCGCGTATCCCAATAACCCCAAACTTAAAATGATCGCGGCAACAAGCACTTCTATCATGGACGTTCCCTGAAGATAGGCTAATTTTTTGAAACTTAAGCTATAGTTGCGCATTTTTCAATCCAAAGCGATATACTAGTTAGACTGAAAAAAACAAAAGAAGTTCCCGAGGTGCATGGGATTAAAGAGACGAGGAAAGTGGATTATTCACAGCCAGTATTATTGATCGAAACATTACCTGTGGCGGTAATTGTAAGTAGCTGAGCAAAGTTACCCTGGCACCCTGTGGTGGGTTTGATTGTAATTGTGCTTGTCGTACTGACGTGATAAAACCCCATCGGGGTGAAAAAGAGGAGTCCATCAATAATATTGCCGCCTAAAGTAAATTCAACACTATTGGGGGTAGGGCCTGGCAACACTTTTAGTATTCTATCGGTAGTTGTATTAGTAAATTGATGATTGCCATCGGCATCTAAAAAAACAATCCAATTCTTTTGCTCGGTGCTTGAGGCATCCCAGCCAGAATCACAGGCGGTATTATCATTGTTAGTGCTGAGACAGACACCTGCAGAGATTTGATGTTCAATGGCCTCTGTTTTTGCAAGGCGCAATGCGGTAGCAAGAGAGAAGGCAGCAGACTGAGTACGCTGGTTTTTGAGAAAGGTACTGATAGATGGGATCATGGCTGCAGCAAGAATACCGGTAATCGCAATTGCGATTAACAATTCAATTAAAGACAACCCCGATTTCTTATTCATACGCAGGCATAAAAATTCCTCCACTACTCTAAGTATAGACCCTTTAAAGATTTTTTTGTTGCATATGCTCAAAGAAAAATCTTTAAAGAGTTAGAGTAGTTTTGCCCGCCCTGCTTTATTAATCACAATGTACTTACAGGTTTGATGAATGCATAGCGAGAAAGTGCCATTTGTCGTCAGTGCATGACCTTCTGAAAAGATTAGCCAAGTCTCTGAGCCAAATCCTGAAAATTGCACCTGCATAGCGAAAGGTAATTGTTTATTTTGAATTTCAATGGATTCGCCCGATTCAGACAGACTAAAAATACGATACCCAAAAGCGGGCCATGTTTTCTCACATCGATGTGGAGCGGAGCTGGGGCAGACGAAAATTTTTTGATGCTGAGTCAGGGCATAACGTGCATTTTTAAGATGATGATACAGCGCATATTGCTGTGTGCATAATCGCATTTTTATAAAAGTAGTTTTTAGGTAGGGTAATGAAAAGCCGGCAAGAATACTCAAAACTGATAAATAAATTAATAATTCAACTAAAGTAATCCCTTGGTTCAGCTTTTTAGATTTCT
>JAHFQF010000137.1 GCA_023266435.1 Legionellales bacterium
AGTTTTTTCTGGCATCCTAGGTGCAGCAGGAAACCCTTGTCTTTTATCAACCTGTAAACGCCACCCCCCTTCTTGCGTCAGAAATAACTGAGCCAACCGTTTCCATACAGCTAATGCATTGGCATCTGGCTTTAAAGGCCAACTGAGACTGGATAATCGCGTTTCCTCTAATTGATTCCCCGCAAAAACAGCCATCTCAATACACTGCTTCCAGAGATCTTCATCGAGGACTTGTAATAATTGTGTTTGAGTATGCGTAATCAGATCAGCCAAAGATTGGCTGAGTATCTCTGTGTATGCCTGCCCCTTTAGTAACCCCATCATCCAAGCAAGCCATTGATCACGCGTAGCTAATAGCTGACAGAGCAAAGTTTCCAAGGTGTCTAATTGATTATCTAAATGCTCTAATAAAGAAAAAACAATGGCATATTCAGGGGACTCGGTGGTAATACTATCAAATAAGCTTTTTACCGCCTGTTGATAGAGCGGTATGGGGTCGTCAATCAACTCAAATCCAGCGCCACAAGCTGCAAAGTGTGGCATTTGCTTGACCAAGTAATGACAAAAGGCATCCATGGTCATGATACGTAGCCGATGAGGATTGGCTTGCAGTTGCCACTCCAGCTTTTGATCTGCGACCAAAACCTCTCGCGCTAATTGCCAGGTCAGCTGTTGAAAAGGAATGGTTGGACAAGGTGCTTTTTCTGCAAACTCTAAGGCCTCCAAAATACGCTGCCGCATTTCATGGGCTGCTTTTTGAGTAAATGTGACGGCCAAAATCTGCTCTGGCATAGAAACACCGCTACCCAGTAACTTTAAAAATCGCTGCGTGAGTAATGCTGTCTTCCCTGAGCCAGCTGGGGCTTGCACAATCCAGCTAATACTTGGATCCAAGGCTTTTATACGACTCTGTGCATCACTTAATAACACGACACGTCTTCCTTTGTTCTTTTAGAATTTTCACAATACACCTTATCAGCGTTATTCATGCAGAGCATACCTACAGAGTGGTTTTAAGTGACAGTAAAGGCAGCTGCGCTCTGGTTGTTTAGGGGCTACAGCTGCGTGCCCTATTTTAAAACGATGAGCGATGGTGCTGAGCTGGGTATGCCAATTTTGAAAAAGTCTATCCCAGGCAAGCGCATCATTCATGGCGGTGATGCCCCGATGTGGCGTATCGGTTTGGCTGATCCCGGACAAATAAACACCTTGCGGTTTGATGGCGTAGTAGCATAGTACAGTAGGTTGTGGAGTGACTGACAGCGCATACAAGGGCATTTGAGCGTCGTACGGTTCTTCACCTAGCCAATCATTGGGAGAGCAATCACCTGTTTTATAGTCGATGAGCCAGCGATTACCGCTATTGTCTTCGTCTAATCTATCGCATTTTAGCGAAAAATTTAATCCATTAAGCGTGACTTGGAAACGCTGTTCTAGTCCTTGTAGTTGAAAGGGGGTGCGTTGCGCATCGGTTGCAAGCACAGCGTGCACGATAGATTGCAGGCGCTTGATTTCTACTTGCCAATAAAATTCTGGAATGCGAGATTTTGTGCGCTCTACTTGTATGATGCGCTCACAGATGACTTGTAGCTGATTTGAAAAATCAACGCTTGTTATTGGCGTATTGGGCTTTTGTTGTAAGTATTGCAGAGATTGGTGCAGCGCGCCATGCACGACATTACCTCGACCTGCGGCACTTAATCCTAGCTGCTTGGTTTTCCTCGGTTTTAAACGTAATCTAAATTGAGCAAAAGCTTTAAAAGCGCATTGTGCTTGTAGGCTTAATACTTGACTGGGATAGTAATCTAAGCCTTGCGTGGTTAAAGGCGGGGGTGCTTGATCACTCAGATTAATAGTTTGAATGATTTGTTGTTTCAATGCTTGGCTTAATGGATCCTCTTTAGGCGCTTGCTTCCAGGGGCTTGGATTTGCTCTGGCTATCAAAGGAGATGGCGCTGCAGGTTGACGATTGATTTGTCGGGGATACGATAAAATCACCGTACTGGCGCTTTGTTGTAAACGCTCTAACATTTTGGTTGCAAACTGCATTTCACGTACGGGGCTTGCATGGGGTAAATTATGTTGCTTTTGTAGCGCTAGAGGAATGAAGGGATTAGGGTTTGCGGCTTCTGGCCAAGCATATTGTGACAGTCCTAACACCCATAATTGACTAAATTGCATACCTGCTGCTTCTAGAATTCCTAAAATTTGAATAGGCACTTTGTTGGTATAGGTTTGTGGTTGAAAGCAATGATCGGCAAGTACTTGCTGCAAGAGCGCTAATGCTGTTTGTAAATCAAAGAGCTTATCTAAAACGTCACTGGCTAATAATTGCGTACATACTTCAAACCATTGCTGCACTGCTTGATATTCTTCACTGTCAACGACCCGTTCACCGGGCCAGCCCCAAGCCTCCAAGTATGTTAACCACCAGGGTATCCAAGCGGAAAGTGGTTTTTCTTGGTGCTGCGCTTCACTCCAGTGAGACCAATGTAAGAAGACGGTGTGTAGTGAATCATTAGGATCTAAGCGGTCCTGAATGACTGTCCAACCATGTAGGCATGACTCTACCCTTTCGTCTAATTCATGTAATAAAAATTGTCTTGCCCGCATACGTTGATTTAAAAAAGTTTGGCCTCCGGCAATAAATGGCGTGGCTAATAAAAATGGCCAGACTACGTTGCTTTCTTTGGAGATTAAGCACTGCAAACATTGTAATGCGGCGCTAATGACCGGCGTTTTGGCTAAAGAGAGCCCGCCTGATACGTTGAAAAAACGGGGCGGTTTTTCGCCAAACTGTAGAGTATGTTGCACATTAAACCAGGCGTCACAAGCCTCTACGATTTCTTCTCGTCTTTCAGTTAAGTTGGGCACAACAATGCCGATTGGCCAAGGGGACTCTTGTTGCACACGTTGCGCATCAGCCCAAGCCAAGGCATGCGTCAGCTCCTGCACCTCATTGTCAGCAAAATGGCTATAACAATTAGAAGACACCATGGGAGGCGACTCATGAGCAACCGTAATGCCATGCTCGGACAAGTAATTTAACCACCTTAGAAGCGCGGGTGAGAAATCATCAAAACCGTAACATAGTAATTCTTTAGGGATTAACTCTAAAAACCCCGCTGCATGCTCTATCATAAACGCATATTGTTGTGCGGGATCTAACCACCCTTTTTGTGCCAATACCTGCCTATAGGCTGACTGCCAGCGCAGAAAGCAAGCACTGTTTCCTAAAGCAGCACTCTCCAGATCAGAAAGCGGGATCTGCCATTCAATCATAAAGCGAAAAGCCTGCTCTGCTAAATACACACTGTGTGGCGTGGGCCAAATATTTGATTGATCGTAATCGTCGGTTAAGATACGTTGCCACAGCAGACGAGATTGTACTGGCGTGACTAAGGTTGGCAAATTCGGGTATTCAAAGCTACAGGCTTGCCAAAGTTGAGACAACCAACTTGTTAGCGCCAGACACACTGGCAGCTCAAAACAAGCATCTGTACGAGTCAAACTTTGAGTTAATAACCATTGGCTTGCCAAGCGCTTTGTAGGCGTTACCACTTGCAAGCTACACACTCCTTGTACACAATGGGAGACAGAGGACGATTGATATACCCAAAATCCTTCAAAATGCGTAGTGTATAGCAAAACGGATTTGGCCAGATGAAGTTTTCCGAACCAAGGAATAGTCGTCGATACTATTGCGAGGTGAGGAAGACTGCAGCTGGGTAAACTCGGGCAGCTAGAAACATGCATTTCGAAGGATCTTGGGTATATGATAAAGCAAGGGAGGCTGCGATACCAACTTTACCCTTTCCCCCACCACAATTGGGGCTAATAGGCCATCGTGGAGCTGCGGCGCTCTGCCCTGAGAATACATTGATTAGCATGCAAACTGCGCATCAGCAGTTAAACTGGATCGAGTGCGATGTGCAATTGACCAGTGATAATCACCTAGTCATTATTCATGATGAAAGCTTAGACCGCACGAGCAATGGGGGGAGTCAATTAATTTGGCAAAGCCCGCTTGCACATTTAGATCAGTATGATTATGGGGCTTGGTTTCACAGTAAATTTTCCAACACCCCGTTGCTCACTTTGGAGATCTTATGGCGGTATGCCAATGATACGGGCTTAAATCTTAACTTAGAAATAAAGCCCTACGGCAATGCGAGTTTGCTGGCTCAACACTTTGCGCATTTTTTAAGCACACACTCCCGTCAGTTTGACTTATTAATTTCTAGTTTTAATCATCTGATCTTACATCACTTACGACAAAGCAATCCTGAGCTTACCATCGGCTTTTTAGTCGAGGAGCATGACCCAATACTGTTTCAATCCCTGCTCTCTTCGAGTAACTGCGCCTATCATCTGTCTGCACAAAGCAACTCTTTGATGCTGCTTGAATCGCTATCTCAACAAGACATAGCGCTTTTGGCTTATACGGTAAATGATCAGCAATTGGCGCATACTTTATTACAAACAGGATTTTGGGGGGTTTTTACAGACAATCCCTACTTATTATCCACCAATAAAACAGAAATAAAATGATTGCGCCATGGGGATATACCCAAGATCTTTGAAAATGCTTGCATTGTATCAAACAAGGTACTTTACTAAATTGTAATATGTGCTTTACTTTGAGTATGCGCCCATATCAAGGCCGATATCGTTATGCCATTTTTTCCACCCAGACAAGTGCATCCTAGCGATCTGCATCCCGCAGGCATCCTTGCAACACCAGAAATCCCATCATTACTCTCACAGGATGCGCAAATGGCCTTACATCGATGGATAACACAGCAAGCGCCTGAAAGCATACCTAATACCCTACTGACCGCTCATGACCTAGCAGAGCTTGATTGGCCGGTTATCTTTGATAATAGAGGCAGATATTATGTTATTTATCCTGGCGATACTGACATCATGCGATATTTAGGGTTTAAGACCCCAGAGGAACAATCTGCCTTTTTACAAAAACGTGGTTGTCAAACATTGAATGCGCTTTCTGCAGTAAGCAGAGGACTCGGGCGTGGCGCATTTGGTGATGTTCAGGTATGCCAGCGTGATGATGGACTCTGGATGGCTTGCAAATCTTTAGATGTAGTTGATTATGATTATGCTCAAGAAAAAGTTGACCGCATCAGAAATGAATATGCAATTGGTATAGCACTTGAGCCAGATACAGCCATTTCAGAAAAAGAAGAAATAGATCGCTATGAATCTGCGTGGATACAAGAAGCTGCTGTTCAAGCAGTCGGTATCGATTCAGAGTATGAGGAAAAAACACTTAAGATTAATTTATTTATTCCTTTGCTGGAAGGCGTCACCTTAAAAAGTTTTTTTACACAACAGCAAGAGAAACAACCAGCACACCCCGAATCCCCACTCACTGAGATAACAGTGCTCAAATTAATTATTGCAATATTAGAAAAACTAGATCGCTTACATCAAAAAAATATACTGCATCGTGACCTAAAGCCAGAAAACATCATGGTGCTTCCCGATGGGAGTATTGAAATTTTCGACTATGGCTTGTCTCTCCAAGTACCCTCTCATGACAAACAAGCCCTCATAGAAGAGTTTGCAGGCACTATCGAATACAGTGCACCAGAGATTTTTCCTTCAGAGCATGTGAAATATTCACATTACTCCGAAAAAAGTGAGGTGTTTGCTATTGGTCGAATTGCCTTGAGTTTATTACATGAGTCTGTCTCTACTATACGAGACGATCCCTTTCAATCCTCTTTTACAGATCAAACAGAAGGTAAAAAACGCTCCCTATCAGACTATCGAAATGAAAAGCTGCAGAAGAAGATACAGCATTTTTTTGAACAAGATGATGTGCTGTTTGCTCATTCAGAAATTTTGGCATTTTTTCTCACTTTACTTGCACCTCAGCTTGAAACACGCCCTAGTGTGCAAGAGGCGCTCACCCAGGCACGCTGGTTGGCGCCAGAGTATCGAGCGCGCTCAGCAGACTCAGGGGTGCCACTCACGCCCAACCCTAGCCCAATCAGCATACAGGCTACAGACTCCGGCACTCATAGTCTGGATAATTCTAGTAATTCGCTTCAGAGGCCAGTACCCTCTATAGCCCGCCCCTCACTTACACCCAAAAAATAGTGGGGGCTTGAAAAGTTTGACAAGTGAATCATTAATGTTACAATTAAGAGAATTTTAATTAAAAAGCAAGTCCTTCATGCTCCAAATCACCAACTTAAGTAAACAAGCTATTTTACACCAGATTCAGTGCGAGCTAGCTCCCGGAGAAATCATGGGCATTATTGGCCCCAGTGGTGCAGGCAAGAGCACCCTGCTTCGCTGCATTAACCGGCTAACCTCCTTTGAAAGTGGTCAAATTATCTTTCAAGGTCAACCAGTACATACGCTCAAGGGCGAGGCACTGCTGCAACTACGACAACAGAT
>JAHFQF010000138.1 GCA_023266435.1 Legionellales bacterium
TGCTTGCTCTTTGAACTGGGCACTATATTTTTTCCTGATTTTGTCAGTCATGTTACACCTCTCTTCGCTAGATTATACTAGCTTAGTAGGGTGTCCGGAATACCGGGGCAAGATCAAACATCCACAAAGCGCCAGTAAAGCAACCAGAGGATTCGTCTCTGTTGTTCCGCCTCTTTCAGCACGATCCTCTGCCCGGCGCTCTGCACTCCGATACGCCATGCGCCTGGTTTCTCTGTCTTGATAACCCATTTTGCAATCTTAATAACTAATGATGCGACTAAACGCATCATACAGTGAATGCTGCGCTCTTTACAAGTTTGCTAAAATACTTATATAAAAATATACGCGCATTTGCACTCTTTTCTGTGGGCGTCAATAAACTGAATCTTAATGATGGCCATTCGGAAATAGTCTGCCCATGATCTGGAAAGTCAGAACGACAATGAGCGAGGAAACAATAGAAACAATATACCACTCAACTGCAATGGCCATGCCAATCCCTGCACAGACCCATAAGCCTGCCGCAGTGGTGAGCCCTCTCACCCGACCATCCCGCAAGACAATCATCCCTGCACCCAAGAACCCAATGCCTGTAACAATGTTCGACATGATGCGAGACACTTCTACTGGAGCCCCGTGACTGAATTTTTCTAACCCAAAAATAGAGATTAAAGAAAATAGTGTTGAGCCAAAAGCGACCAGTGCATGCGTACGCACACCAGCCTCTTTATGATCACGCCATCGCTCCCAACCAATTAAGCCACCTAACACTAGCGCTAGTAACAATTGTAAAATGATCCTGAGTTCCATGTGTACGCCACTTGTGTGAGACATTCCTACCTTCAGCGTAACAACAGGCCACATAATCTGCAATGATTATGCTTTTTTCGTAAGCGTTCAAGCAAGGATTGCTCTACTCTCCTAGGAGGCATCTGAGTTCAGAATTGCTTTCTCTATACACTCAATGTCAGGGGAATCATGGCAAGCGTATTCAGAGTCTGCCTGAAGCGAGCTCAAATCAAGGCCCCTTGCAGTTGTATTTTCAAAGACAAGTTTAACCTTCGATCCAGCGAAAGAAACATTTTCCAAATCGGAGTTAATAAAGTGAATCTCTGCATAAGGCATGTCTCTGAAGTCAATGTTATGCAAAACACTGTTTTCAAACACCACTTGTTGCATGCGCGCGCCATTAAAATCTCGCGGAAAATCAAAACGCTTGTCAGTTTTACTGTGCATGATTACGTCTTTGAATGTCGTGTTACTCAATATAGAGTCTGAAAAATCCACTTGCTCTAAAGTCGCTGTGTCTAACAGCATGCTGTCAAACTGCACTTTGCTAAATTCAGAATTTTTTAAATGCACATTGTGCCAAGTCGCGTGATGAAACCGCTGGTTATTGACACGCTTACCCTCAATAAAATGATTGGAAATATGCAGAGGTTTCTTTTGGAGTTTGTCAGAAAAATCATCGGGCCGATTGAAAAAAAGCGTTAAGTTGAGCTCTTTAGGACGTAGCAGATCATGACCCAATAGACCTGTTGCAATGCCAAAACAAAATATCGCAGCCACACCGCCAACTAAAGCACCTACTGGATAATACCAGCGCATACACGCATCCAATCAGTCAAACAACCAGCATAGAAGGTAACAAGAAATAGAGGGAAATTCAATTCATACCGGTAACGAAAAGTGGGTGTCCCATAACATTGTGTTGCAGGAGCGCTAATGTATTAGTCAAAGTAATTGATTTTTAGGCTAGGCATCGAGTCACGAGCAACCGGAATGTACATAAAATGTAGGGGCCGGTCTCTGTGCCGGCCCGTTATGCGAGTAGACGCAGACTATTTAGATGCTTTTACTACGCATCATCAATCCCGCTAATAACGCCAAACCACCCATTAAGCAGGTAAAAGATCCTAAAGTTTGATTATACAGTAATGCGACCACTGCGCTAGATAGTGCACTGACTCCACGACTACAAGTGGATAAAATAGCAACCCGGCTATCCATGTTTTCCTGACTACTCTCGAGAGCAAAGCGTTGCATTAATGTGAAGCAAAGTCCCCCAGCAAAATTATACGCCACCATCAACACGATCAGAGACACTACATGATTGACATCAAATCTAGGTAAACATAAAAATAATACCGAAGAAAATAATAAGACCCCTTTGCCCAAGGCAATCCATTGATCATAATTGTCTTTATGCAATAAACGTGTTGCTAAAGTATAACTCAAGCAAATAAAAATCTGCGCCCAACCAAACGCCTCTTGATTTAAGTCATACACATCATGAATCAAAAATGGTCCAGCAGAAAGCCAAGCAATAATGCCTCCCATCAGCATGGCTGCCGGCATAGAATACTGCATGAATTGTTTATTGGTCACAATGTTATAATATTGCAGCCCAATGATGCGTAAAGACAGTGCTTTGGCTTTTCCATGTTGATTAGTCTCTGGCATATACCAATATAAAAAGACTAAACAAATGCTACTTCCCAATGCTAATCCTAAAAATAGTACTCGCCAAGATACAAAGTGCAAGAGCCATACACCAATAAGCGGCCCTAATAAAGGCGCTAATACCGTAATACCACTCATCCAAGCTGACAGCGAAATGGCTTCATGACGCTCATACGATTCATGGATCGTCGCGCAGCTGGTATTGTTGACGATGGAAACCGACACACCCTGAAAAAATCTAGCAATCATCAAACCTATGGCAGTTGCCGCGTTGGCACATGCCAATGAAGAGATGACAAACAACAATCCTCCTCCTAAGAGAATGGGTCGTCTACCAAATCGTTCACATAAAGGCGCAATCAGTAATTGACTAGAGGCCGCCCCTAAGAACCAAGCAGTTAAGCTATAGTGCAGCCAATTTTCTGGAATATCTAAGTCAGCCATGATGTCCATCACAGCAGGCAAGTAAATGTCATTGGATAAAAAGATAAACAACTTGATGCACACTAACAAAGCTGGAAAAGTCAGCATCCTCTTTTCCAGTAGACCACTCCTACTCACAAACACCCTTATCATTTATAGTTTTTTTAATAGACTTCTTTTAATCTTAGTCTATAAACTATAATTTGCACGGATGTAGTACATTGTTAATATGACGCTCCGCTTGCTCACGACTCGACGCCTAGCCTAAAATCAAATCGCTTTGACTATAGAAGGTATGTAGTCATACAGTACAGCATTATGAAGGAGATCCTGGTTTATGTGCAGGCGTATTCTGTGCTGTCCGATCTTGATCTTCTTGTTGCTTTTTTTCTTCTGCTTGGCGTGCTCTTTCTTTTGCTGCTGCTTCCTCTGCTGCTGCTTTTTGTGCTTTTGCTTGCTCTGCTGCTTTCTCTATATCAGCTGTGGGGTTAGGCTTAATGGATTTGATTTTCGTAGCAACTTCATCACTATTATGCTTACTTGTATCTACTCTAGATGCCTCAGGAGAGACTGCGGCTATACTTGATTGAGATCTATCTACTTGCAACTGTAACTGAGCTGTTTCTTTGGCTAATACATTGTCCTGCGCACTTGCCAGATTTGTTACTGCCGTATTTACCTCTGTTGCTCGTTCAGTAAGAGTCGATTCCGCTTTTTTTACTTTAGCATCAGCCTGTATAACGTTGCTGTCCGCATTGGCCATCTGCTGAGCACTGACTGCATTTTCACTGGCTTTTTTACGTAAATCATCAGTGATACTTACTGTCATGCCGCTGGCAAAATACTCGTCTGCAACTTTTTTAGCCGCTGCTGAACTATCAGAACCTAGCTTTGGCGTCAATGCAGCAGCAATACTCGTTTCTAGGCCATCTCGAGTTGCATTGAATTGTGCCAATGTCAATGGTCCTGCTGCCCCTTGCAAAACAGAATCTATACTATGATCCAGTTCTGAATTTCCCTTCGCCTTACGTTCCTCTTCCATTTTTGCTGCAAAATCGGCACGAGACTCCTTAAAAAAACGAGAATCCACACCTTCAGCGACATATCGTCCTTGAGCGCATACATGCGTCGATTTGGCTGAATTAATTTCTGGTGCTTTTTCCTTTAATGCTGTTTTAACTGCTTCGACTGCAACTGGATCTGGATCTACCATTTTAGAATTCACTGCTGCCACAGCAATAGCCCCTATTGCTTCTGTGGTTAATTGTGCTTCTATTTTCTGCTTAATATCTTCTTTATGCTCTTTAACGTACAGATCAAAAGAATCGACATTATCCTTGCGCTGTTGAACTAATTCAGCCTTTTCAATCTCACTTGTATTCAGAGCTTGATGGGCTTTCTCCAATTTGACTTTGCTGCCTTCATAATTCGCTTCCGCCTCAACGACTTTTTCATATTTATCATCTCTATCTGATCTTGCTTTATCCAGATCTTTGGATAATTTTTCAATTTTTGCTTTTAAAGCTGCTTCTTGCTGTTTCGCCGCCTCTTCTAATTGTATCAACTCTAATAATCTCTTATCATACTGATCGGCCAGACTAGGACCTTTTGGCGTTTCAGATTTTGTATCCTTTAAAGACGCTTCCTTTTCGGCATCTTTCAAGCTTGTGATTTCTACAATTTCTTGTTGAATTAATTTTAAGATTTCTTGGTTTAATGCAATGGCATTGATTAATTGATTGGTTTGATCAAGTTGACTTTTTTTATCAGTTTGTAACTCAAGATTGCCAGACTGTTTTAATTGCGCATCTAAGTCTGTGATTCTCTGACGTAAACTGTCTAAATTAGGTAAATCAGGCTTATAGCGCTTAAAATGCTCTAAAAACTTTAAAAACAACTCAATGAGTCGTTCTTGTTGTTTGTCGCCTAAGTCATTCTCAGACACTTCCCACCTCTTGGCCCACCATCTAATCACTTAATGGTGCTATCGGCCAAAGAGGCAGAAAATTTAATCGTTCATTAAACTTAATGCTTCGCTTAAGGTCGAAACCCCTTGCACAGTGATATCAGGTAGCATAGTTTTAGGTAGGTTGGCCTTAGGTACAATGGCTCGTGTTAGGCCATGCTTAGCTGCTTCTTTCAAGCGTTCTAAACCACGCTGCACGGGTCGAATTTCACCAGATAATCCTACCTCTCCAAAAATCAACGTTTTCGTAGCCATGGCTTTATTTTTTAAGCTAGAGCGTATGGCTAATAAAATCGCCAAATCAGCACTGGTTTCTTGAATGCGCATACCCCCTACCACATTGATGAAGACATCTTGATCGTGCGTTGCTATTCCACCATGCCGATGTAACACAGCCAATAACATGGTCATGCGTTGTAAATCTAACCCTACTGCTACACGCCTAGGGTTAGGCCCATAGGAAGTATCTACTAGTGCTTGTAATTCTACGATCAAAGGCCGCGTGCCCTCCCAGATACCTAAAATCACGCTACCCGGCATGAGTTGCTCATTTGACCCTGATAAGAACATGGCTGAAGGGCTGCTGACTGGTTTCATACCCTTATCAGTCATGGCAAAGAGCCCCAGCTCATTGGCAGCACCAAAGCGGTTTTTTAATGCGCGCAATAAGCGAAACCGGTTATCGCTTTGTCCTTCTAAATAAATCACAGTATCTACGATATGCTCTAATACACGTGGTCCAGCGACTTCTCCAGACTTGGTCACATGTCCTACCAGAAAAACAGCCGTTTGGTTCTGTTTAGCAAACCGTGCAAAATGCGCCGCACATTCTCGGACTTGTGAAACACCGCCTGGTGCGGATTGGATTTCTTCTGTATACATAGTTTGAATAGAGTCAATGACCATCATGTCTGGCGCAGTTTGGTGTGCTGCCTGTAAGATTTTTTCTAGGTTAGTTTCAGCTAACAGTAATAGCTTATTTTCAGGTAAGCCTAGGCGTGTCCCACGCATTGCAACCTGTTGTACAGATTCCTCCCCGGTGACATACAAAACCTTATGACTTTGACTTAAGGTCATGGCTGTTTGTAATAACAAAGTGGACTTACCAATCCCAGGATCGCCCCCAATTAAAACCACAGCTCCAGGTACCAGCCCACCACCCAAGACCCGATCTAATTCTGAGGATTGCGTGGAAGTACGCGGCATTGATTGCAATACCACCTCTTGGATAGCCATGACTTTAGATTGCTGCCCTGCGTACCCTTTGTTATGAGTCATTTTTGCAGCTTTTTCTACTAAGCGCTCACTCAGTGTATTCCACTCGCCACAGTCAGCACATTGACCCATCCACTTACGACTGAGCGCCCCACAGGCCTGGCAATGATAGGCAACTTCAGTTTTAGTCATATACTCTTCCCCATTTGGTTTTATACGTTGTTATTTTCGCCAGCTCGCACTCCTCATGTACGTTACTGTACACTCCGGTTGCTCGCAGCTCAACGCCTAGTCTAAAACCAAATGGGTTTCAGTATAGGTCTCTCCTAAGGTAAAT
>JAHFQF010000139.1:0-4122 GCA_023266435.1 Legionellales bacterium
TAAAAGCGTGGTATTACCACAGCCATTGGGCCCCAACAAATACCACAACTCCCCTCGCTTAATGATCAGGTTGAGTGCGGATACACATAAATGAGGGGGATACCCTAGGGTTAAATTTTGAATACACAGCATGCAGGTATTGTAAAGCCAACATACCTACTCTGCAATAAAAATTGCTGCTTAGCGAAGGGGGAATGCCAGCTTTGATCAGATTGAACGAGCATAATAGTTAGTCAATAGGCTACCAAATAAAGGAGGAATGTGCGAAAATAGGGAAAGAGTTAGTCGAGTAATATTTATTCTTAAAGGCGGTTTATGATGTTAACGCAAGCGCAAGTATTAGCAGATTTGAAAAAAATTCCAGGTCTACAACCTTATCTTCAATTTTCTACTACCAACCAGACGCGTATTGACGACGGGCTGTTTGCCCACATCCATCTCAGCCAAGAAATGGCAGGACTCACTCGATACCAGGGTCATCAACCTGCAGTGACCACAAAATATGCTGCCCAGATTTTAAGAAACTTTATACAACATTCAAAACAAAAAGGCATATGGTTTGAACACGTCAAACAGGCGGCTGCTGATTTAGAGACAGCCTGTCAAGAAAAAGAAGATCTTTATAAACATAGAAACACTCCAGATGATCTCATGCAATATCTAGAAAAGCGGTTTAAGAAAAAATCACGAATTCTTTTTCCGCTCGTCTGGATGTCTGATTATGAAACACGCCAAAGTCATGGGGTGCTTGTTGAGTTTGAAAAATCAAATGATTACCAATATGTCATTAGAGTCATGAATGCAGGCGAAGGATTAGAACATCACGTTCCGAGTAATGAAGCAGGCACATCAAACACCGTATCAGAATATCGATATACCAAAGAACAGTTTAAAGAAATGGTACAAAAATTACAGCCCAATTTTTCAAAATTAAATGCTGCTAATTTTTATGATTCCTTATCTTTGAATGGGCGCCATCAGCCCCATGCACCAGCCGATACTTCTAAGACGATGTTAACAGGGATGTGCACATGGAAAATGATTATCGCCTTCCTGAAACACAGGCTCCACAACCATACAGCCTTTTTGCGTCTCAAACAGGAAGTAGATACGCAATCGCTGCTGGATTACTTGCTAGTATTTATTAACGCACCAACAGCAGCCAGAGCAAACCATTTAGAATTGGCGATGAATAATTATGCAAGATTTTTGAACGAAAAAATTAAAGATCTTAACCAGAGTTCGGTGCAAAATGGCCTGCAACTCTGTCAATATATTGCAAAAGCACTGAGGGAGAAAAACTGGCTTCAGCGATCAGATACCCTTCCCGCTGAGTGGGTCGCATATAATATCTCTTCTGATATTAAGCTACCTAAAACAGAAACCGATAGCACTTTAAATCCAGCAAGAACCCTGTACGCCCAGGCTGCAGATCACACACAATGCCGTGTTGGAATAGATCTAAAAATCCCCCCGGAAACAATTTCAACAATCGGAGCGTTGATAGATTTTATTGATCACAAACTTTTATCAAGGAGTGAGTCTGAAAAAAACTCACCTGCACTCTATAAAAGATATTTAGATGATACCGTCTTGCACTTGCCGAGCATTGATGCTGTTTACACAAAAGACCGACTTACAGAAAAAGTAAAAGAAAAACATCTCATCCAATACGCGAAAAAAATAAGGCTGCTTCAAGAAAAATACAGAACACAATATGCCAAAATTGATGAGCCGCGCAAAACAACAGTCTCACCCGAATATGTTCTGTGCTCAGCAAAATTATTTTTGGAGATGTTAAAGACAACCCATTTGTATTTTGGATCCGATAACATTGAGCTCCCAATAAAGCTGCGCGACAATATGCTTCGATATAAAAGCTTGCTGAATAGCATGCAATTTTACCAGATGACTCAAGAGCTATCTGAGATTAGAAAAACATGTTTAGATGAACTAAATAAATATGCTGAAAATTTCAATTATCGACAGGGCTACAATAAAATTTCATACAATGCGCTGAAGAAAAACTTTTTACAGCAACGACACGGTATCAATGATGCAAATCTTTTAGAAATAGGTCGAGCTTTTTTGCAGGGGTTTGCAAAAAACAAAAGTGAACCCGTATCAAAACAAAATCCCGCTGACACTGAACAGCTCGCAGCTACATTAAGAAAAGTGACTGCCGCCTATGCGGAAAGGCGCATCCAAGATGGGCAGCCTTTACCAGACTCAACCAAACTATGTAGCATAGAAAACATTGAAGATTTGATACTTGATAATCCAGAGCGCTTTTTGCCTGATTTCTTTGATGATGCCAGATTTATTGATGTGGCATGGGATTTTTTTTACTCAAGCAACGGTTATGCTTATCTGGACAAGAGCCACACCCCCCTGACCATAAATAGGAGATATGATTATAATGATCAAGCCGGAATAACCCCTAATAAAAACCATGCATTAAGAGCTAACGAAACAAAAGAGGCTGTGGTTCATTATTGCGATAGCCATAAGCAGGTATCAGGAAAATGCACCGATGTTGATAGAAAATTAAGAGCAATAAAAAGATACGCATCACCTTGTGAGCATGATTCTTTTCGGCCTTTGAATGACCCCGGGAAACCCCAATGTCGCAAACACAAGAAAGACTGGGGAAGCTGCACTGATATTGATAGAAAAACTTTTTTGGAATACTTTGCAGACAACCCCTGTAGTGTGTCGAAATTACGCGAAACAACCGCTTATGATTATCAGTATCAATCCAGCCTATCATTAGAAGTGGATGGAGGCCAAACTATTTTCATGGACGACTTTTCTGTTGATTGGCCTCGCATCATTCCGGCACAATATGTGATTGATACAGACGATGTTAATCGTGACATCTGCGACCGATTAAACTCATTAAAAGGCCTTAAATTATCAGTTGGTTTAGAGAATGCATTATCCTTTTCTTCGGCGATGGGGATACAGGAATCACACATTGAAAACATATTGCAATATTATGAGAAAAACTTTTCATTGCTAATAAAGAATGAAGTAGATCGTGAAAGACTATGCCTGATATTGCTCAAAGCAGAATCATTAAAGACGCTAGCAATTAAAAATACCCACATTGGTTACATGCTTCATCGCTTCTTTTTGGCCTATCAAGAGCACCTTAATTTACAAGTATTAAAAGATCCAAGCTCTGAAAACTTTTTACATTTCTTGAGCGTTTTCTGTTATGAAGAACTACCAGATCACTTAAAACCAACTTTAGGAAATCAGTACGACTTAAGCTCGCTAAACCCATGGGGTCAATTAACAGCCTTGTACTATCGCATGCAAACAGACACGCGTGGGCACGAAGCCGAATGCTTGGTTGCTTATTACAGCGCATTGAATGCGTACTCCCACATGACTCATGCTCGAACCCTCCCTGAAGAGAGAATGTTATCCCAACTGCAGTATCAGATTGTTAATTTATATAGCAGCTTTATTACTGATCAACCTTATTGCTCTCGAGCTGCTAATAGAACATTACTGATCGATGGGATTAAAAAGTGGCTTCAATCCATTCCAAAATACCAAGCCTTCAGAGTCAATCAGGTTGGTCCCGAAAAAGTAGACACCAAGACATCCTCATCAACTTTTTTTGTAATCACAGGAGTCGATCAAACACTTAGACTCAACCTTGCTACAGGCTTAATTGAAGATGGCGGCCCTGAGAAACTAGTGGTTCCAGCTCAGTTAAAGCTACTTTTTCCAGAACAGCTAAAGGGAGTCACTCATCTTGACTGTCAAAGTGGCAAGTATTATTTAAATCATCATGAGATTGAGTATTGCTTTGTCATTGAGTCCAATGTTTGGCAAATCTATCAAAAAATTGATAATCAGTGGTTTAAAAAAATTCAACACACTGATCTAACGGATACGAATCAACTACCTAATCAGTTATTTTCCACAATCGCTTCAGAAAAAGACCCTAAGCCTGCAGGGCAGCCTAAATATGATTATTGGTGCAGAGCTGTTCAAGGTGATCAGGAGGAAACCTTATATGTAGTAGACAGACAAACAAAGCAACGAGCATATCGATGCACCAAATCATCAAGCAGAAAAGACATTAAGGTTATGAAGCAGGTTGAT
>JAHFQF010000139.1:4132-6345 GCA_023266435.1 Legionellales bacterium
CTCAAAGCAATTTTGAATCTCAGTATCTGGCGGAAGCTTTTAAAACTGATAAATCATTCGCCTTTCCTCGCTATGGCCTTGCATTTAGGGAAAGCTTTGGCAAACAGGTATGGACTAAAAATGAGCAATACTCTCTGGTTAAATTAAGTCAGATAGAGCTAGGCGAATCTTTCACCCAGTTTTTAGGCTTGACATCACAAGATAATAAAAAAAGAAAAGTACTCATTCCTTGTCAATCTTATATTTATGATTTTTATAAAAAAGGCGTTTTTCTAGACACATCAGGCCTCGTTGACGCGGAAAATGCTTTAAATATGATTACAACAGGCGTGACCGCTGAAATCAGAGGTAATAGCGTTTTTCACAAACCAAACTCTGCTCACTACATTGAATGCGATGTAGATGAGCATGGAAAGCTTTCAGCAAAAAAAATATCAGACAAACTATATTTGCTGTATTTGTTTTTAGGACAAAGTGACTACACCCGCGCATTTGAAGTCTTTCAAGAAATTGAACTGGCAGGCTACTACTCCGTTGATCAAACCATGTATTCACATTTCATAAAGATCTTGCTAGAAAACATTCCATTAAGAACTCGAGAATGCGATCAACCCCAGGGTGGAGATGACAAAAAAGAAAAAATATATTTAGACTCTGTACTTAAAAATGGGAAAAGAGCGGCCATACAATTAAAGATATTAGTCAATCTTTTAAGCACCAGTTTATGCAACCAATCAGAGCAGACCGAAAAACTATTAGAGCGGCTCAATCCGGATACACTACGCGCACTATTGAATGAATATAGCAAAGGGTATCAAAATACCCCAGTCGAAATGCAGCTCACTGCCAGAGAAAAGATGACGCTGCTGAATTTTATGACTTCAAAAAACATAGATACTGATCCTTATTTAAAGCAAGCATCATTTTCCGATAACGACAAATCCTTTACTGGAGAGCTGATGCGCAGCGCAATTCCTTGGAAGTTTAGCGAAGCGCCTCACGATGCAACTCGTTTTGTTGCGTCAACCTTATTTCAAACTGACGAATTTGGTGTGGATCGATTTTCTCAAGAAACCAAGCAGATGTTAAAAGGATTTGATACGACTGAAAAAGCATTAGCAGAGGGCATGCGCCTAGATGACGCCTATGGTGATGTCTTGTATCAGCGTGCTAT
This sequence comes from Legionellales bacterium, assembly GCA_023266435.1. GTDB lineage: Bacteria > Pseudomonadota > Gammaproteobacteria > Berkiellales > Berkiellaceae > JAHFQF01. Next base: position 5,307 of record JAHFQF010000139.1, read on the forward strand.
AGAATTTAATCAATTGTGCGTAGAAACAGCGCAGTCTTTACCCAGTCATTTGGAAGGCAATATTCTACCTCAGTTTGACGCAGACATTAAACAAGAACGGTGCGATTTATTGGCATTGGCCTTTAAAAATCAAACCGCAGTTGGCCAAAAAACAGTAGGTCATGTTGCTAAAGTTTTGGGGAGAAAACGCTCTAAAACCACGTTTAGAACATTGATTCAATTATTCATACAAAACAATCCAGAAGCATATCGCCATCAGTTAGGCGCTTTAACCGATGAAGAAATTAATGAAATCAGCGTTCGAACAGCCAAGTTATTACTGTTATTAACCTCCAGGAAATACTACGCTCGTTTGATGCCTGAATTAGAAAAAGCAAAACGGGCTGGAGATAACGATAAAGTAGGTGAACTGTTACAAGAGCATCGCGTTTATGAGCTCGACGATCCCAACGCACGCTATTATTTAGCCTATGAATATTTGAGCGGCATTTTGATTCGTGACTCTCAAATGAGGATGCTCACTCCTTTATTAGAAAAGAAAGACGACTCTGAGGAACATAAAAAATATGTTTTTCAATTAATTATGGGTGGAGGAAAATCAAAAGTCCTCATGCCAGTTTCCAGCTTCTTAAAAGCCAATGGTGAAAACTTAGTAACGGTGGTGGTTCCAGACAGTTTATTTGAAACCAATTTAAATGATTTAAGCCGCTACTCTCAAGTTAATTTTAATCAGAAAGCAGTTCCCCTGCGTTTTACACGTTCTGACGCCAAAGATTTGCAAAAACTCGAAAATATTCGTGATCGACTAAAAGAAGTCATCATCAATAAAGATTATATAGTAACGACCAAGACCACCCTACAATCCATAGAATTGTCCTATTTAAGCTTGCTAGCATCAGATATCGATCAGCCAACCGCTCAGTCTATTGAGTTATTAGAGGAAATTTTAACGATAGTACAAGAAAAATCTGATGTCTTTATTGATGAAATCGATACAAACTTAAGTTGCTTTGATGAGTTAAACTATACGCTCAATTAT
>JAHFQF010000140.1 GCA_023266435.1 Legionellales bacterium
GATAATGAGAAACTACGTAAGATCATGCATGAGGCTTATGCAACTCGAGCATCGGATTGTGGTCCTCATGCTGGAAAGTGGGATAATACGCCCATTATGGATGCCATTTTAGAGAAACGACAAAGATTGGCTGCTTTGCTAGGGTATTCCAGCTACGCGCATTTGTCTTTGGCCAAAAAAATGGCGCCTTCTCCAGCTGCTGTGATTGAATTTTTAGAAGGGTTGGTTGTTAAGGCAAAAGCCAAAGCACAGCAAGAGTGGGCACAGTTACAAGCCTTTGCAAAAACAACCTTAAATAAACAGCCAGTTGAGCCTTGGGACATCGCTTATTGCAGTGAAAAGCTATGTCAACAGCAACATAACATTTCTCCAGAGATGTTGAGACCGTACTTTCCTTTGCCGCATGTCATGCAAGGGCTTTTTCATGTGATAACAACTTTGTTTCAAGTCAAGTTCAAACGACATGAGGGCATAGATGTGTGGCATGAGTGTGTAGAGGTATATGAGGTTTTGAATGAAACAGGAGAGTCTTTAGGTTGGTGTTACATGGACTTGTTTGCGCGGCCTCAAAAGCGTGGGGGTGCCTGGATGGATAGCCTAAGAGATCGGGGTCGATTGGATCAGACAATACAAACGCCCATGGCATACGTCACGTGCAATTTCGAGCCCCCTTTGCCGGATAAGTCCGCGCTATTAACGCATGATGAACTGTTAACACTATTTCATGAGTTTGGGCATGCTTTTCACCATCTGCTTTCTCAAATCGAAGAGGTAGATGTGTCAGGCATTAATGGAGTGTCTTGGGATGCGGTAGAACTACCCAGCCAATTGATGGAAAATTTTTGTTGGCAACCAGCTGCCTTAAAGTTTTTATCAAAGCACATTGAAACTGGAGAGCCATTGCCTGCTGCGTTATTGCAAAAATTATTGAACGCGAAGCATTTTCAGTGTGGGTTACAGCTTGTGAGACAGTTAGAATTTTCTTTGTTTGATTTTAAGCTACATCAACAGATGGGTGCTGTAGATGTGCAGGGTATTCTGAACGCAGTTCGTCAGCAAGTTACAGTTGTGCCTATTTCTGTGTATAACCGCTTTCAGCATGGATTTACGCATATTTTTGCTGGGGGTTATGCGGCGGGATATTATGGATATTTATGGGCAGAGGTATTATCAGCAGATGCATTTTCTGTTTTTGAAAAAGAGGGTATTTTAAATCCGCAGGTTGGAAAGCGCTATCTGACTAAACTCTTAGGTCAGGGTGGGGCTTATCCTATGATGCAACTGTTTGAGGCGTTTTGTGAGCGCGCCTTAAGTATTGATGCGTTTTTAAAAGAGCGTGGCTTGGCTGCTTAGGCTCTTACGCTCAAAGGGTGATGGTGGTTCTGGGAGAGCTGAGTGATTTGAGGCTATTTTTCCCAAAAGATTGGCCAAACCACCCTGCCCCTTAATACTACATGAATGGTTACAAGTGATTACACCTCAAAAACGAGAGTGATTTGGGGTGTATTTTTGATGTTTGCAATTAAGGTTTCTGTGAGCAGATTATTGAGAGTATCGTAATCTTTAGGAAAGCAATAATAGCTGACTGAAAACTTCACGCCACTGGGTTTGGATTGTATGAGCGTGGTTTTAACGTGCACTTTTAAATCAATCAAAGATGCCAGCAATTTATTTTTCTTCTTTAACGACTCCGAAGTGAACAACTTGGAGCCTTTGTAATAATCATGAATGATTGTTTTAGCGGTGTTTCCAATCAACTCCTTGGCTAAAGGAATATCGCTCTCGTAATTCACAATCCAATGTTGTTGGTATTCGACCACATTACTAGAAAAAGAAAAATTTGTGACAGAATGATGAAGGACTAGGCCGTTTGGTACTTTAATCATCTTGCCAGAGCTGCGTTGGCCAGAGACGGGGCTGCCTTCAAATAATTTAAAATATAGCCAACCCATTTCATACACATATCCTGAGTGTGGCCCTATTTGTACAAAATCTTTTTCGGAAAACAAGCTGCGCCAATTAATAATGAACCAGCCAACCACGTTCATGATAAATTCTTTATTGGCAATCACGAGTGCAGCTGAGACTAAGCTTAAGATGGTTAAGATTTGCGAAAATCCCTGCACCCAAATTTTGGTTAATATAATGGAAAGCAAGATCAGCAGCGTATAATACAGTCTGGCATGTAAGCGAGATTTATTTTGCTCCTCACTGAGATGATGTTTAATCAGGTGAGCACCCAAGAAATAAAATAGAGTCACAATGGCCACAGCAATGCCAGTATGAGCAAAATTGCTAATGATGGTGTTCATAAATAACTGAGAGAACATGACTAGCTCCTGCGGTATACGCTTCGCAAATTGCCTTGAGTCTGCGTTAATCGGATGTTAGCTTTATAGTTAAATAAAAGACATCGGTAGACGCGCTTACCCTCCCTGTATTATAACCCGAGATGGCTGGTTTGATGCCACCCCACATAGGATATACCCAAGATACTTCGAAATGCATGTTTCTAGCTGCCCGAGTTTACCCAGCTGAAGCCTTCTTCGCCTCGCAATAGTATCGACTATTCCTTGGTTCGGAAAACTGCATCTGGTTAAATTCGCTTTGCTATAAACTACGCATTTTGAAGGATCTTGGGTATATAGGTTAATTTTCTATCACTCACTCAGACTTACTGCTAAAATAGGAGCACTCAGTGCTTTGCAATACACCCATTGGCATAAACGGCCGCTTTGAGTGAACCATTTGTCCCTTTATTAGAGAGCTACTTAAATGAAACTAGGCATCCTCTCCAGAGATCACACTTTGTATTCGACCAAACGCTTGGTTGAAGCTGCCAACAAATTAGGGCACGAAGTGTTCGTTGTGGATATTCTAAAATGCTATATGAATATTACCAGTGATAAGCCAGTGGTTTACTACAACAACAAAGGTGAAAAGAATGAGCTCATCTTTGATGCGGTTATTCCACGCATTGATGCGAGTAATACCGTCTATGGCACAGCAGTCTTGCGACAGTTTGAAGTATCTGGCGTGTATACCCCCAATCCCTCACGGGCCATCTTACAATCCCGTGATAAATTGCACGCACATCAATTATTAGCGCGTAAGTCCATCGGGATGCCCATCACAAGTTATGCGCATTCTGCTGATGCCACAGAAGATTTGATTCATTTTGTGGGCGGTACGCCGCTCGTAGTCAAAATCACAGAGAGCACGCATGGAAATGGGGTGGTTTTGGCAGAGACTAAAAAAGCAGCAGAGTGCTTGATTAATGCCTTCAGAGGATTAAAAGCAAACTTCTTAGTGCAAGAGTTCATTAAAGAATCAGTCGGATCAGACATTCGTTGTTTTGTGATCGGTGATAAGGTTGTGGCCTCTATGCAGCGGACCTCTGCGGAAGGAGACTTTCGTTCTAATTTACATTTGGGTGGAACAACTAAAACGGTTAAATTAACCCCGGAAGAAAGAAAGCTTGCCGTGCGAGCTGCGAAAGTTCTAGGCTTGTCCATCGCTGGGGTAGACATCATCCGCTCTAACCGAGGCCCCTTAGTGTTGGAGGTAAACTCCTCTCCTGGGTTACAAGGGATTGAGTCTGTAACACACAAACCAATTGCTGAAAAAATCATTGAATTCATTGAGCAAGCGGTGGCTAAGAAAAGTGAGCAGGCAGAGCTGGTGCGTTAAAGGCGACACGTTGTGATTTCAATGTGTGATTGATCGGGGTGAGCGGGTTTTTTAAGTGCATGACAGTATAAGACCTCATACGTCACGGGAAATTTATCACTGGTTTGGCAGAGTGTGCTATAACTGTCTAGCATGCGCTGCCAAGTCTGTTTACCCATCAGACCGCGTGCGCGCTCAGGATGTTGATTGCTAGCGCCTAACTTTTTCAGATCCCTCAATAATGTGGTTAATTTTTGATAAAAGACTGTAATATCTTCACGATCTAATACTGGATCCAAAAAACCTAATTTTAAACAGCAATCACCCAAGTCATGCATGTCCATGAAATCATGCACATGCGGCTTGTTGCTTGCTTGCTGAAAAGCCATGCGTAATTCTTTTAAGGTATCTGGTCCAAAGGTGGTTAACAGTAAGATGCCATTTGGCTTTAATGCATGCTGGCATGCTGAAAAAAATTGTTTGGGATCAGTGCTCCATTGCAACGTGCAATTAGAAACGATCAAATCAAATGTGCTGCATGCAAAAGGTAATCTATGCATGTCAGCACAGACACTCGATATGTTTTTTTGTTGTAGCGTTCGGGCCATGCCGAAGGCAAGATCTAATCCTACGACGGTACTGGAAGGAAATTGTGCCTTTAAGGCTTGAGTCAGTGTACCTGTGCCCGCACCAATGTCTAAAATATATTGAGGCTTGAGGCGCATGTAGGTTAAGCGTGATAACAGTCGGCGCCCGATCTCCTGCTGCACAAAAGCAACCTTATCATAGATCTCGGCTGCTTTTGAAAATTGCGTTGCGATACGGTGCGCTAAGAAAGTCGTCGGTCTGTTCATGAAACGGTGGTAGCACTCAGTGTGATCGGTGTAGGGATCGATCGATGCACATCTTCTGTGTATTTGGGAGACATCTCGAGTTGTAGCCCCAATTTATTAAAAAGGACTTGATCTTCCTCGGGCAGGGAGTTTTTGCGAGTCAGCAAGGTTTCACCAATAAAAATAGAGTTAGCACCTGCAAAAAAACATAAGGTTTGCGTTTCGGATGACAGTACTTTGCGCCAACCTGAGAGGCGTATGTAAGCGCCAGGCATTAAGATCCGTGCTGTAGCAACTACACGTACAAACTCGATGGGATCAACCGCTTCTTGATTCGCTAAGGGTGTTCCCTCGGTGGGGATCAGTTGATTGATAGGAACGCTTTGCGGATGTGGATTTAATTGAGTCAATTGTTGTAAAAAGCTCAATCTATCGGCCAAGCTTTCTCCGAGTCCTAAAATGCCGCCACAGCAGACTTTGAGACCTGCTTTTTGTACAGTAGCCAGTGTATCCAGGCGATCCTCATAAGTGCGAGTTGTGATAATCTCAGGATAATACTCAGGGGAGGTATCTAGGTTATGATTATAGTAGTCTAACTCTGCTACTTTTAATCTTGCTGCTTGTGTCTCTGTCAGCATGCCTGTGGTTAAGCAGGTTTCTAAATTCAGCGCTTTTACCGCGTGAATCATGGGGATGATGGCATCTAATTGTCTGTTGGTTGGTTTACGAACAGCCGATCCCATACAAAAACGTGTCGCACCCATGGCTTTAGCTTTTTTAGCGGCAGCAATTACGGCATCTAAATCCATCATTTTTTCAGGTTCTACGTCTGTTTGATGGTGCACACTTTGAGGGCAATAAGAACAGTCCTCTGGGCAGGAGCCAGTTTGAATGCTTAATAAAGAAGCTGCTTGTACTTCATTGGGGTTGAACTGGGAGCGATGGATTGTCTGTGCTTGATACAAGAGATGCATCAAGGGCTGATGATAAATAGCCTCAATTTCCGCAAGTGTCCAGTCATGCCGAATGGTTGAATTTTGCATTTAAAATATTTTAAACATCGATAATTTCATTGAAACTGATATTAATGGAAAAAGGGCTAGGATACAATGGTTAGGCGGGCAAACAGTAAGCAAGAAAGCTAGTTTATAAATGGATAGATGGATTAAGAAGATTTGGCAGCCGTTATGTGGATGGTGCCAACTCCAGCCTACCTCTCAGGCAGGGATGTGTGCCGATTGTTATCAGGCTTTGCCGTGGATAGAGCAAGCGTGTCATCGTTGTGGATACCCTACCGCATTGAGCGCCTCTCAATGTCAGCGCTGTCATCAGCAGTCTTTCGCCTTTGATCAAGTTCAAGCCCCATTACGTTATCAATGGCCTGTGGACTACATGATTAAACAATTAAAAAAGCAGGGTCATTTATTTTATGGACGCTGGTTGGCAAACTGCCTGGTTAGCCATGTAAAAAAGAATGGATTCATGCGTCCTGATTATGTCATTGTGATGCCTTTGCACGCTGATCGTTTACGCGAGCGAGGCTTTAATCAGTGTACAGAAATTGCTCAGCCGCTTGTTAAACAATTGGGTTTGTCCTTAGAATGGAAGTTGTGTGAGAAAACAAAATCCACAGCAAGACAGTCACAATTAAAAGCTGCAGATCGGCAACAAAATGTGGATAGCGCCTTTACCGTCACGCGTTCGATTAAAAATCAACGCATCGTTGTCATAGAGGATGTGATCACCACGGGACAGACA
>JAHFQF010000141.1 GCA_023266435.1 Legionellales bacterium
TTGCTTCCAGAGCCATGAGGTAACCAACTGAACTTGAGCCTGAATCCAATCCTTTTTCACGACGCCCAAACTCTCTGTTTAATTTTACTAGCGCTTGCTGTACAGGATTAAAGATCTCACTGAACCACTCTGTGTCATTGATAAGCAGACTGGAGCCATGAATTTTAAAGATATTGTCTGCTTTCTTAAAGGCAGCGCGGAATTCTTCATATCGTCTTAGTTGATAGCAAGCATGCGCTAATAAATCAAATGTTTGATATTGCGCAGAAAGAAAGTTGGCATCTCTGTCTGGTTTATAACCAGTGTCTTCGTGCAGTCTTTTGAGTGCAGACCAAGTGCTGTCTGGGAGTTCAATGATCTGATTTCCTGTTAAAATCAAACTTTTCGCTGGCTGAGGTTTGTCATCCAGTAATTTTAAGATGGCTTCTGCATAGCTACTCTTTTCTTCAGCTGAGGTAGCGGGATGTTTTATTAACATCGATAAAACACCTGCAGCCGCTAAGTCTAAATTAATACGTGCGTCAAATGTTAATGCGTCATTACGTAGGCATTCTAGATAAGTGGAGAGTACTGAAAGCAATAAGAATACAGAGAACGAAGGTGCAGGTTGGACCTGTTGAGGGAGTACGTCTTGTATATAAGCAAATAAATTATCAGCCCAGTCTTCTGGACCAAAACATTCTGGAAAGTCTATATGCACATCATGTTGCATTAAGGCAGGGCGTTTGTGAGCTGCAATGTGATCCCAGGCGAGTACAAAAGCTCGGCCTTCCTCAACAATAGGGATCTGTTTCTCATTTTCAAAATAAAACCTAGCCACTTGTAGAAAAGGCACTAAGGTTGAGAGCTCTGGGGAAGTGGGATCCAGTTCCAAAAGAAGGGCCACTTTATAGTGCATCATACTGAGAAACTCAACGGGAGAAATCAGTGCGAAATATTCAGATGTCTTACTGTTGATGGTTGCTAACTCAGCGCTCAGGCTCTCTGCCGGGAGCTCCAGGTTTCCAGCTTGCGCAGCAAGCGTTTGAATCTTTTCTAAGTAATAACCAGGCATATTGCATTTCCTCTCATATAAATAGCCGAAAATGTTAACGGATTTAAAGTCTGAAAGCAAGCTATAAAACAAAATATAATCACCGATTTTTTGATAAATACAGACCTATCGCCATTGAGTCAGATTGAGATTTTTCACCAACAGTCGAAAACATAACTAGATTGGATCAAGTGGGTGTATCAACATGTTTTTAAATGACTTTTTAAATTTGGGTAAAGCAACCTCGGATTCGTCAGAATTCAGTGGCTTTAACTGGGATCTTCAGAAGGTAGCCTGTGATTTGGCGTTATGGTTTGATGGTGATGTTAGCGAGGAGAGATCACAAGTTTTAAAAAAATGTGAGGAAGCAGTGGTTGAGCAACTCACGGCGCTATTGAGGGGCCAAGCTCCTAACCAAACAGCAACGAATCAAATCAATAATACAATTTCCCAGGCCATCATGGATTGGCTAGAAGAAAGAGGCGCTTTTTCTGATAGCAATTTAATCATGGCTGCAGCGCAATTAAGTGAAAAAAATCCAGCATGTGGCTTTATTTTAGACATTTTGCAGCATCCACGAAGCTATACCGACGAAATCTATGGAGAGGCGCTTGGTGTGGTGCAATCTTGGATTTATAGCAATCATTTAATGGCGCGTCTTGAGGTCGTTTCGAAGCAACAATTTGAGTATTCAAAAGAAAGCGACAGTTATGAATTAAAAGAGACAGCAGTAACCGGAGATCAAGCAGAACTTTTTAGCAATATGATTGCTCGAAACGTCGCCAGCTGTGCCTGCAATGTCTGTAAACTCTATGTAAAATTAGATCAAAAAAAGGACTTAGATGCACTCCGAGATAAATTGCAAGCCGTATTAAAATCCATGTCTGTCAAAATGGATAGCCATGGACCGGCTAAAGTAGATGCTGCGACAATCGAATATCATTTAGAACATTCTAAAATAATTGTTGGTCATCAGGATAAATTTCTAGCGGATTTAATCAGTGAGCAGCAAATCCTGCTCACTGATTATAAGTATCACTTGTATTGCTTAGACTATTTAAAAAAAACAACACTAGTTTTCCCTGCTTCACTAGAGCAAGCAGATTGCAGGAAAGAGATTGAGAAAGATATTCAAAAACTACAAGCTCGATTGGCTGAAGTTGAAATTCAAATTGGTCACTGTTTACAAGAGATATTAGTCAAATTCATTCCTGAGTCCGACGTTGTGCGTGGTGCTTCCTCTCTATTGCAAGATATTAGGGTCGGAGCTAAAGAAACTTTATTAGAGTCTTTAAAGCGCATGTATCATATGAATAAATCTTCTGTTTTTTCTTCTATTTTTTCTTTGACTTCTTATGCTGGTGGCATGGGTATGGGCGCAGTTGCCGTCTCTTTTTTTATGCCGGTGCTTGCGATCCCTGTAGCAGTAGTTGGCGCTGGTCTAGGTTTGGGTTTGGCGGGTTTAGCCCATACAGCAGTGTCAACAGTAACAAGTTTAATCCACGATTGGCAGACTTTTAAGCAAAATGAGATTGAACAATTATACACCATGGACTCAAAAGAGTTTGCTGTGAAAGATTTATTTGGTAAGGATGGGACACAAAACCGTGCAAGGCAACAAGCTCTGCAAGCATTTTTTATCAATCATTTGAAACAACTACACATTGCAATGGATGGCGGTGCCAAGGAGAAAGACATTGAAGCTGCACATCAATTGTTATTTTATTATTGGAAAGAAATCAAAGGAGAGTATGGTGGTAAAAAATCTGAAGCAGAGATAATGAAGTTTTTCGAACGCGCCATGAGCGTGGTTGCAGCACTCAAGCTAGATGCCTATTATCAAGATACGGCAAAATTATGCACAGCAGTACTAACAGGACATGATTTGGAAGTTGATCAATTAGAAGCGCAGAAAAAACTGGCAGCCATAGAGAGATCTACTGAAACTCCTCCTGGTAAGCAAAAGAAACCAGAGGCGCTGGTGGATGGTACTAAGCCCCTTGCTATACGAGGTACTGAAGCAGAGCAAACACAATATGAAACAGGTGCCCGAGCGATAGTTCCTAGGATGCCTGGTGAGTCTAGCACCTTGGCAGTAAGGTCTGAATCCTCTGCTTTAGTAGTGCAGCAGAGACAGGTAGAAAGCAAATTGGCTATAGTGTCTGGCAGTTTGGAGAGTGGCAGAGCAGATCAAGAAATCAGGCAGCATGCGCTTGTTCATCATCAAGCAGGTTTACAAGCTTTGTTGAACACTAACGAGGCTGTACAGCAAGGAAGCATTGAACCAAGCACTTTGAGATTATGGACGATTGATCCATTTGAGGCTATTGCGCGAGGAGATCGCTATCAATTACGGCATTGGCTCGATGTGGCTAAGACACAAGTACGAGAGGGGGAATTTTCAGAAATCGCAGGTTTAAGAAACTCTCAGGGAGTCTCATTATTGCAACAAGCCATTTATACTAAGAATTACGATGCTTTATCAACGCTGATTGATGTTGTTAAGAGTACTGGCGTCAATAGTGAAAATCGAGTAGAGCAAGCAACAGCTGTATTTTCCTTGGTCGCAGCAAGCACGGGTTTGTTTGTCGATAGAGAGAATCTCACATTGCGTGATTTTTTTGATTTGACTGCTAAAAATGAAGCAGGAAAAGGTTTAATAGAATGTATTTTATCAATAGAGGATACTGCCGTCCGACAATTGATGATGCAAGATTTTTTGGCAGAAATCAAAAGGTCGGCTGCAAAATTGACAGAGCAAGAGTTTGATGCATTGTTTAATTTTTTTGGTACGACGGCTATACCAAGGCAACCTAAAGGAAATGTTACAAAAGCGACATCTACAGTGATGGGATGGCTTGCAGTTAAGCAAGCACCTGCGATTGTTGATTCAAAAGAAGTTGAAGAGGCATGCCGATTAGCACTAGTATGCGCTGATGATCCTAAGCAAGTAGAGAAAATATTATATTCTGATTATGACATGGTTGATATCGAAGATCACTCGGTCGCTTCTTTTATTTCTTATCGCGTGCAGTTTTTTCAAAAACTGGCGCTGGACAGGGAAGCTAAAAAAGTTCACTTGTCATCAGGCGAATCAAAATTATTAGATTGTATTTATTTTGATGATCATCGTGCACTAAAAGGCCTCGTAGAAAAAGACCCAGAAGCGATAGTTAGTATGTTGGAAACATTAGAAAAAAGTGGATTTGATGTATTCCGGATCGCATTATACTCAGGCAGTGCGCGCTTCTTGGAGGCTTTATTAGATAGCGCAGCGGTTAAGATTGATATCAAAAGATATCCTGATTTGCTAATTCGATTTGCTGAAATGAAACGATTTGATCTGGTGATGAAATATTGGAAGCATGATGCTTTTGTTAAAAAACTAGACATCGATTATGTGCGCACAGGAAAGTCTGTGCTTGCAGCTTTATATGCTCAAGGTAATGTAGAAGCTTTAGAGGAATTGCAGCAAGAACTGATGGCGCGTCAGATTGATTTAAAAACAGTCTTTGGAAAAAGTTTAGAAGAGTATCAGGGGGTGATTGAGCCAGTGTATAATTTATGGATTAATCATAAAAAAGATCTGAATCGAGAGTTTTTACAAAGACTTTTAGTGCACTGTGAGCCAAAGAGTGCAGCATACCGTGGAATAGGGTTGATGATAGATTATGCGCAAGCACTGACGCTAGGTGAGAAGGAATTAGAGAAATTTTTGGAGCCACATAAAGGTCTGGTTTCGACAGCATTAGCATCCGCTATGGATGAATTTGTGGGCACGAGACCCTTAGCATTGACACATCAAGCAGAGCTCGATCTAGAAGGCGAGGAGATGTTTCACTCAGCCATAGGTTTTCCAGATCCAGATCCATCGCCAACTCTTAAGAAGAATAGTAAGACATAGACCTGTGTCGGCTTTTATCCTCGATTAGCTCGGTGAGAGCGGGCGTTTTTCTTAGTACAGCATCCTCAGTCATTAAGGTTTTTGCAGTGTCTGTGTAAATCAAAGCAGGTGCTGGAGTCAACAAGGACTGCAGCCACGCAATGAGTACTCTGATTAGTGGCATAATCATCTCGTGATCTTTTTTATACACACTACCGAAGAACCACTCCAATTCCTTGTTTTTTTCAACAACTTTTGAAAATTCAGATGCGTTGACTCTTTCATCTCGTGCAGGAATCATGCTGATATATCGAGCAGCCAGCAGAGGGTGTGTAGTCTGGATGATTTGCTTCAAATTGCCTTGATGTACAAAGCCACCGATATCTAAGATGAGGCCACTTTCAGAGGCAATCACGTTAGACAGACACTTGGCCATGTGTTCTTCTCTGTCAGGGAGTAAGTCTCGTGCGCGTTGTGATCCTAACGGAACTTGATTGATCCCTTTCAGATCAGTAGTCACAAAGTGATAGTTCTTTTCTTGAATAAATTTTAATAGTTGCAACAGTGCTTTATCATGTGCAATACCGAGCTGACATAACTCAACGGAAGCGTCTTGATAGCGTGGTGGCGTTGCTTGTGTATACGCGTCTATTAAAAAAGAAAGCTCAAAGTCACTGTCACATTCATAACAAATATGAATTGGCAAAGCTGGACAGTCTCTTTCTATTTGTTTGAGAAGGTTTAATACCAATGCGGGTAACAGAGGGCTACTGTGCGTTGAGCGTAATGAGACTAAACACGAGCCTGACATGAGTTTATTGGCTTAAAATTTAATATAACATAGAAAGCTAGCATTATACATTTTCTATGAGAGTTTGAAAGAGTCTCTGTATCATTTCTGGAGTATGAAGGGCCGATAGGGTGATACGGAGGCCGGTTTGTTGCTGGGTAACTGTAGGTGGGCGAATGGCTTTCACTAAAAACCCTGCTTTCAAGAGCACTTCACCGAGCTTTAAAGCCGTTTGCGTGCAGCTGGTAGTCCACATTTGGATAGCGCTCTCTGTAGAGGGACGTTGGTGAGCAAGGCATAAGGCTTTCCACACAGCAATGTTGGCGTGTAATTGTTGATGATGCACAGGTTCCTGATCAAGTAATAAAAAAGCAGTTTGGATAGCAGCAGCCAGGTGAAAAGGGAGTGCTGTAGTATATCGATAGCTACGTGCAAATTGATGAATCATTTGATGTAGTGTGTGATCTCTTACCCCAATGAAGGCCCCATAACAACCCATGGCCTTACCGAGGGTCCCCATATAGATTGGCACG
>JAHFQF010000142.1 GCA_023266435.1 Legionellales bacterium
TCGCTGAAAATTGGCTATCAGTGGGACTTAAAGTTACTGCACCAACGTTACCTTTGTCCGCATACATAGCAGTGTCAATGCCATAGTCGGATTCTGTTGCAGACCAACCGCCAGCTGACATGAAGTATTCAGCGGCTTGAGTTTTGATAGCGCCTAATACGTTGACGGATTCTGTAGCGCGTGCTTTTTTAGTGTAATCTTGATAAGCAGGCACAGCAATTGCGGCAAGAATACCAATAATCGCGACTACTATCATTAACTCAATTAAGGTAAAACCTTTTTGAGTGGTACGGGTTTTCATGATGTCTGACTCCTGAGTTTGTTAAATGATCAATATAGTTAAGGCAAAATGAGTGCCAATCTAATAAAAATTATTATAAATCAATGATATACGGAAATCCCCTATGCTTTTTAGAGGATAACTCCCCGCACTCTTCAGGGGGCAAACTGACCATTTGGTAAGGCGATCTTACAATATGGGTACTTTATGTCAACTGGATTAGGTTGAATTAGTTTTGAGTAAAACTATTGAAACATAAGGCGAATCATGTTAAGTTAAAAAGCTCAATTTTGAAGATAGTTAGGTATGATGCTATGCAGAATGTGATGACAGCCGATGTCAAAGAAAAATGTAGCTGGAATGGTGCTGCGGACAATTCTGTAAACTCCATTTGGATCTTGAGCTTGTTTGGCACAGCCATTGGAGCAGGTATTCTATTTCTACCCATTACTGCCGGGTTGATGGGGTTTATTCCGCTCCTTTGTTTAACCCTGCTGTTGGCCCCAGCGACTTATTTGGCGCATTATTTTTTAACTGAATTCATCCTTACCTCTAAATTATCTCAAGCACAATTAACAACAACGGTTGCCGAACATTTTGGCGAAAGATTTGGGCGTATTTTCAATTGGTTATTTTTCTTTTCCATATTCCCCATCTTATTAATTTATGGCATTGGATTAACCAACACAATTAATAATTTGATGATTAATCAATTAGGCTATCCTCCATGCCCCCGCTGGTTGTTGAGTTTAGGAATTTCTAGCGTGTTGAGTTTAATTATCCTATTTGGTTCACAGCTCATGCTAAGGGTCTGTACTTGGGTGACTTATCCTTTGATTATCTTCATGTTTGGAATTTCTGTTTATTTAATTCCGCATTGGAATGCTTCGACATTTTTTAGTGAAATGGCAATCACGCCCTCAATAAAAAATATGTGGTTATTTCTACCGCTGTTTATTTTTTCCTTTAATCACAGTCCGGCTATCTCTAAATTTGCCTCAGCCATGAAAAATCATTACCAATCAGATGCGCTGCGGAAAAGCCGATTTGTTTTGTTAACCTCCAATACCATTATGCAGTTTTTTGTATTATTCTTTGTTGTTTCCTGTATTTTGGCGTTAACCCCCTCAGAGATGTTATTAGCAAAGCAGCAAAATATTTCTGTGTTGTCTTTTTTCGCCAATAAATTAAACCTGCCATTTTTCACTTTGATTGGCTCTTTTGTGGCTTTAACCGCCATTTTTTCTTCCTTCTTAGGACATTATTTCGGTGCTTTTGAAGGGTTGAAAAGCATTGTAGCAACCACAGTCTGTCCTCGTTATTCACAAGTACAACCTAAGCGTGTGAATGGTTTAATTCATCTGATGATTTTTCTGAGTGTATGGACGGTAAGCACACTGAACCCTAACATTTTGACCATGATCTCTACACTATGCGGGCCTTTTATTGCGTTCATTTTGTTTATTTTGCCTAGCATAGCACTCTTGAAATTTAGTCAAAATAATCCTACTAAGAAACGTCTGTTGGTGTTTTCACTCGGTATAGGCATGCTCACCGCATTGACTAGCATGACTTATCTCATGAACTAGATTTTAACCGCCTCCAAAAAGCGCATCTGTGACTTGAGCAGTGCGCTTTCATTTCAAAGCGAGCAAAAAGGCATGCTCTGTAGCGTCACTGAGTCCTCTCTTTCGAAGATGCTCAGGTATCTTCTGAATTGGGTTGTCATACAGTAAGTCGATGTGCAAATAGGTTCCATATAGGGTTTCTATTTCATTTCTGTCCACAGAAAAAGGTGGTCCTGGCATTTCTGATTGGTTATAGACTGTTGTGATGAGTAAAATCTTTGTGGAGGGGCATAACAAGGAAATCAAATAGTCCACATAACGACGGCGTAGTGTTGCAGGTAATGCAATCAATGCAGCTCGATC
Organism: Legionellales bacterium; assembly: GCA_023266435.1. Lineage (GTDB taxonomy): Bacteria > Pseudomonadota > Gammaproteobacteria > Berkiellales > Berkiellaceae > JAHFQF01. The sequence goes on from JAHFQF010000142.1 coordinate 2,212, forward strand.
ATAGACTGCAGTGATATCACCAATCAGCGCTTTATTCAGCTGAAAAAAGTCACTGGCATAGAGTGTAATATTTTCACTTTGAAAAATGGTATGGCTTTCTGTTTGGATAGTTTTAACAGGGAGATTATAGTCACTGAAAAACGATTCACACGCCATCAAACTGAGCTCTACACCAATCACATGATAGCCTTGCTGTATGAGCCAAAGCATATCAATGCTCTTACCACATAAAGGCACAAAAACACGATCACCTGGTTGTAAGTTTAATGTATGGCAATAACGTTGTAGTAATTGGTTAGGTTGTAATTGATTAAAACCAATCTCGTGAGCGTTCCATTTTTGATGCCAATAAGAGTTTTCCATTATGCGTTTCACCAATGAGAAGCATTTCAATTGAAGCGAAGCATTCGACTAGGATGCCGCCAAAAATATTAAAATGTTTGCACTTAATGCCTAACAGAAACAACTATTCTAGTTGGCTTTGGTGCCGAAGAGCGGAATCGAACCGCTGGCCTACTGATTACGAATCAGTTGCTCTACCGACTGAGCTACTTCGGCACAGATTTTCGAAAGTATATACAGCTCGCTGCGTGGATTCAAGCGAGAGGGCGTGTCGCTATGCAAATCATAAAATTCTAGAATATCGGTTGCTCTTTTTTTCGTGTCATATGAGCGGATAACTCTTGTAGTGGATTGCGAGCCAGTAATTGCCTCCAACCTTGTACATTCAATGGGCCGTTTTCGCGAATTTTTTGGTAGAGAGCAGGTAACTTCTGTTGATCAAGATTAATCAGAAGTTTCATTGGTCCGTCTGAGGCAGTTGTAATCCAATTAATCGGCTCACTTCTTAGCTGTGCATACTGAGAAAACGCTTTTTCTATAGAGCAATGCTGAAGTAGCGTAGACAATATAATGGCGTCTTCCAAGGCACAAGCGGCTCCTTGCTGTAGCATGGGCGAACAAGCATGACTTGCATCACCAATGAGTGCGGCTCTGCCTGAGGTAAATACGGGTTGAGCAACAGATCGTAATCGGCCAGGAATAATTTCTGAATTTTTAGGTAGTCTGCCTAACAAGGTTTTGGCGATACTGCCATAATGACCAAACTGTTGAGTCAATGTACTTTGATGGTCAGAAGCCTGTGTATGTAAATTATCTGGATCAAGAGCATGGGCATAACAATACACGGTATCTTTACTCATAGGGTATGCCATAAAAACATCTTGCCCACCTAATAAGTAAGTGGGTTGTAAATCATGAGTAGGGTAGGGACTTATCCATCTCCATATAGACACACCTAAGTCAGCCAAAGGTTGCTGTGTAAAGGCTAGCTGACGTACAGTAGAATGCACACCATCAGCACCAATCACTGCACTGAATGCTGTCTGTTTCAGCGTTGGTTCATTAAATGTGACTAAAACTCCATTTTGCGTTTGCGAGATGTGCTTAATTGTAGTATTGAAATGAATAGGCTCATTTAACCCTTCATATAAAATTTCGTGCAGTTGATGTCGATGTAATGCAACGAATTGATCTGTATTTAAAGGTGCTTCTAATAAAGAAGCTTTACTGAGCGTTGCACCTGCAGCATCTGTATAAATGATGGTATCAACGGGATGAGCATGACGTTCTATCGCACTGGCTAAACCTAAGAAGCGTAACGCGCGCATTGCATTGGCTGGTAAAGCGATGCCAGTGCCTTCGGCGGTTAACTGTGATCTTTTTTCAATCAGCGTAAAAGGGATTTTTGCTTTTTTCAGTTGTCTGGCGAATGCTAAGCCTGCAATTCCAGCACCTGAAATGAGTATAGGCAGAGAAGTTTTGAACATGATGAGATTTTTTCTTAATCAAACTTGAGCTCAGAGTCTGGAAGTGAGTGAAATCAAAAGTGGAACAAATGAAGGGGGCATCCCCCTCATCATTAAGGGGTTTTGTTGAGAGGAAAACCTTTGGTTGTAAGGAATTCATTCAGTTCATCTAACAAATCATGATCGCCTTCATACACAACAAAGACCAACTCTTCTTTTTGACCGGAGACAAAATCATGTGTATCAATCACTAGCGTGTCTGCTGGTGCAGCTTTCTTAGCGGTGACATAAATGCCTTCGGCGATTGCATCTACTTTGCCTTGATTGAAAAGCTCATAGAGTTCAGTGCGATGCTTTACTAAAACAATGTCTACGCCACTGGGAGCGCGATTTCTGAGATCAAGTTCAGACGTGGTGCCTGATAAAACACCCACACGATGTCCAACGAAATCTTTAATGGTTTTAAAGCGGCTAGTATCTTTTGCATGAATACGGAGCGCACGGGTTTCTTCTAGATAAGGTTTGCTCCATTTTGCGCCTTTGATCTTACGCTCTGGTAGTGCACTGACGCCTGTAGCAACAACGTCTACTTGGCCTTTGGCAGCTAATTCCCACGCTTTATCAAAAGGTACTGTCACATAATGCACAACTAAACCATTCTCCATTGCAAAGGCTTGGAAAAATTCATTGGTCCAAGTCATGGTTGGAATTTCTTGATTTGGAAGATCGGTAACAGCTACGGTTAGCACACCACGAAGCGTTGTTTTTACTTCCATATTTTTCGCATGTGTAGAGAAAGCTAAGCTGGCAACCAGCGTAATTAAAAGCAAAGACCAGATTTTTTTCATAGTTATCAATCCCCTTTGTAATAAAGTACAATAAAGATAGTATGCTAAATTATCGGATTCATATTGTCAATTTTTTTGCGCCAGCAGCTGGTGGAGGACGCCGAGCGTGAGTTGGTCCTTCAACACAAACCCAATCTGATAAGTCCGGATCCTGTGACGGTAGAAGATGGGTAGAGGCTTGTCTGTCTTGCTGGGTAGTGCTACGCAATTTTTCGGTGTTGTGAGCAGCGGCAGAGGGATGTCTTGTGTCGCTCCGCATGGCAGCTCTTCGAAAGGTGAGGTCTGGAGGGGGAGGCGCTCTCAGTGCAAGCCCCATCTCTGTAATCAGGGGATCGAGTTGGACTGAGTGGGTTGCTGTGCCCTGCGTATTTGTGGGGATCTGCACTGATTTTGCGGAGTGCTGCTTGATGCGATGTTGCTGGGTGTCAGCTGGTCTCGCAGGGATCTGTTTTGTGCTGCGGTGTTGGCTATCAGATGAGCCTACCTTGGCTATAGGAGCCTGTTGCCGGGCACTCTCTAATAGTTTCGCAGGTGCTTGTGGCTCTGTGAGATGTTGTTGCAGTGTATCTGTTAATATCAGGCCGGTGTGGTCAGTGGTTCGGGGCCTGAGTGTGTGCCTTGTTTCTGAGATGCTTGGGGGCGCAGGCATTTTTGTGTCGTCGATTTTTTTATTTTTATGAGAGCTTACCAGCCATTCTATAGTTTTATTAACAATACGACCTGACATTTGAAATGGCATGTAAAAAGGCATTAAATAATAAATCCAATGATCAGTTTTTGAAGAGCGCTGATGTTGCTCTCTTGCAGAAGATTGTGCTTGAATCATCATGAGTGGGAAATAGAAAAAAAGTAGCCCATAGATAATCTCACCGTCTAGTCCTGCAATCCCTTTCATCACGAGGTAGTATTCTGCAGCTGCCATTGGCAAACCATAAGCCAAATGAAACGCTGGGTTTTCAGCCATGATAATCGCTTGATCGGTAGCAGAGTGTCCAAGTGTGCTGAAGTAATACTCATGGGTTGAGTAGCTATAGAGATAGGCTAACATGCATAAATAGAGCACTTCAGCATGTGTGTTTGATCTTGCCCCGGTATTCCGGACACCCTACTAAGCTAGTATAATCTAGCGAAGAGAGGTGTAACATGACTGACAAAATCAGGAAAAAATATAGTGCCCAGTTCAAAGAGCAAGCATTAGAAAGAGCGAAAAGGGATGGTTTTCGCAGGGTATCGCAAGATTTAGGCATTCATGAGACGATGCTGTATTCCTGGCGGAAGAAGTTAGAGCAAACGGGGGTATCGTTTGAGGACCAAAAGCTTCAGGCAGCGGAGATGGCTAGGCTCAAGCGTGAGAA
>JAHFQF010000143.1 GCA_023266435.1 Legionellales bacterium
AACTACCCGCCGTTTTCAGGAGTATTTTGGAGACGCTGTGTGGTTTTATCATTCTCAAATTGGAGAAAAACAGCGTCGCGAAGTCTGGTTAAAAGCACGAGCAGGCATTTCTGGTATTTATATTGGCACACGCTCAGCGTTATTTTTACCTTTCACGCAATTAAAAAGTATTATCATTGATGAGGAGCATGATCCCAGTTTTAAACAACAAGAAGGGTTTAAATATCACGCTCGCGATTTGGCCATCAAAGCCGCTCAAATAATGGATATTCCCATTGTCATGGGATCAGCTACCCCTGCATTAATTACACGTTACCATGCAGAGCAAGGACATTATCACTGGCTCAAACTCAAATCACGGGCTAATCAACAGCCGTTACCTGCGATTACCCTGGTAACGGGCCTGAAAGCCAGCAAAGGTGAGTTTTTAGCAAAGCCTCTTTTAGAAACCATTGAAAAGCACCTTAAAGCACAACATCAAGTACTGCTTTTTATTAACCGACGTGGTTACGCACCTGTTTTAATCTGTAATCACTGTGATCACATTGCGCATTGCAAACGTTGTGATGTGAAATTAGTGTATCATCAGTTAGACAAGCGTTTACACTGTCATCATTGCCAAAAAGTCATTCCTTTGCCTACACAGTGCCCTGATTGCCAACAGCCGGATATGCATCTATTAGGTGCAGGCACTGAGCGTATTGAATCTGTATTGGCAGACCATTTTGTGGATTATCCTGTGATCCGAGTGGACAGTGACAACACACGTAAAAAAGGTGAATTGCAAAAGTATCTCGATCAAATTGCTATCGGTGAACCCAGTTTAATCTTAGGTACACAAATGCTGGCCAAAGGTCATGATTTTCCACAGGTCACATTAGCCGTTATTTTAGATCTGGATGCGGGTCTTTTAAGTACGGATTTTAATGCTGCCGAACAAAGCGGGCAGTTACTCATTCAAGTTGCTGGTCGAGCCGGACGTGGCAATCATTTGGGAGAGGTAATTTGTCAAACCAACCACCCTGATAACCCCTTGCTACAGGATTTATTGACAACCAACTATGATCGCTTTGCTCAAACTTTACTGCAGCAACGTAAGCAGGCGGCTTTACCGCCTTATAGTCATGTGGCCCTGTTTCGCAGTCAAGCGCCACAAGCTACTACCGCTCAACATTTTTTAGAATCTCTCTACCAGAAATTTGCAGGGATACTTAAAAATACTTGCTGGTTTCTAGGACCCAGCCCGGCACCCATCGCACGCCGACAAGGCCAATATCATTTTCAACTTTTATTATTGTCTTCCAATCGTCACGATTTGCATGCGCAAGTTGCTGCCATGGTCTCGCAGTTAACGCTTCAAAAAGTACAGCGTGCACGTTGGTCCGTCGAGATGGACCCAGTGGATTTGAGTTAAATTTCAGCACAAGACTGTTGATGCTCACGCCAATTTTTGATGCACGGGTACACTTCTAACAGCTGTCTAGTAGGTAATACGTCGTGTACGCGTAAAAACTCTGCACCCATTTCACTGGCATACAGCGCAGCTGCTAAAGAAGCACCTAAGCGTTGTTTGTCTCTGTCATAGCGTGTCATTTTTGCCAGATACCCTTTGCGCGAAGCACCAATATAAATTGGCAACCCATATCGTTTTTTCAAAGTGGGAATCTGCTGCAGAATATGCACAGAATCTTCCCATCTTGCCGACACAAATGCGCCCATGCCCGGATCAAGAATGAGTTGCGAGGTTTTAATTCCTACTTGATATGCCTTGTCTAATTGTACGTCAAAAAAATCAACTAACTTCTGCAACGGATTGTCTTGATCATCCTTTAAATCCGCAAACCCGGAAGCATTTTTACAATACATCATCACATATTTGACGTTCTGTGCTGCAATGAAAGACAGCATTTCTGGATCTGCTCTGCCGCCCGATACATCATTGATCATACCAAATCCATGCTCAATCGCTTTGGCTGCCACTTGATGATAAAACGTATCCAATGAAAAGTAATTGGCTGCATAGTGCTGCCGGGGAAATAGCTCCCATAAAGGCTGTAAACGCAGCAGCTCTGTGTCTACTGACTGTAAGGTTGCATTGGGCGAGGTGCTTTGTGCACCAAAATCTAACCAATCAGCGCCTTCATTTAAAGATTGTTCAATTTTGTCTTGTAAAGAAGGGACTGATTGATTTAAAAGTCCATCTCCTGAAAAAGAATCTGGCGTTAAATTTAACACCCCAATTAATTGAACTGTCATTGCAATTGCACCTTTTTATAATTTAAGATATACATCCTACTGATTCTTGCATGCCACCGCAATTGTGGTATTATAGTTAATAAACTAATTCATAGGGAGTAATACCGTGGCTGATAATAATCCTTTATCTCCTAAAAGCTTTACAGACATGATGCAAAATAACGATTTCATGAAAAAAGCCCAGGAAGCAGAGCAAGCGTTAACGGAAACCATGGTGATTGGGCGTTCAACCTCTGATCAAGTCCGCATTCGCATGAACTGCAAATTCGAACGCTTTGAGATTCGTCTTTCCCCCCAATCCCTGGAAGCTGGCTCTCAAGTATTACAAGAGCAAATTACCGAAGCCTATCACCATGCTTTTTACCAAGTACAACAGCGCCTAAAGGCACATATTCTGTCCTTAAGCGATGCCATGCCACCACTTCCAGACTTATCCATGTTTGATGAAGAGCTGCCTGAGCTGAATAGCCTCTTAGAAGAGAAGTGAGCCATAAGACTAATGAATCCAGCTGGCGCAACCTCTGCGCCAGTTTCCCCGAAAACAGTCCCCCCCTTAATAGACCCTTATTGACAGTTTTATTATACAAAACGCTGAGTCCAGGTTATTTTAGTTTACGGATCAAACCCCACACGATACAATGTGGCCGTTAGCGCCAAAAATGCTAATCTGGATAGACAGGGGTATTCAGTTAGGGTTTTCGATCAATCCGAAGGTCATCATCACAGCATCATGAAAATAGACTACGCTAAAAATCAGGCCAGACAGGCTACTTCTCCGCAAGGGACTCGCTTTGACCAATCCACTTCTGTGCCTCCCACATTAGCCACTGCCATGATTATTTTCACGCTATTGGTACTCATTGCCGGCCTGATTGGCTATCGCTATCATCGCACCCATTTTTTCCAAGCCCAACTGGCTATGCCACTAGAAACCAAAGCCGCCCCTGAGTTTGAGTTTTATCAAGTACTACCCGAAGTGCAATTTGATTTAGGCGAGGACGATCCTTTTACCAATTTAAGCACAGCCCATACACAACATGTCACCAGTGGGTATTTCATTCAAGCAGGATCTTTCCGCACACAAGAGCAGGCAACTCAACTCGTTGAAGCCTTACAGCGTCAGCAATACCAAGCATTTTGGCAATCTACCGCTATCCCCAATCAAGGTAGCTGGTTTAGAGTCTACATTGGCCCTTATACAACGTCTCAGCAAGCCAAAGGCGCCCAATTTCGCTTAGATAGCCAATTAGTGCCCGAAAGCTTTATCATTCACACCAAAATCAGAGGAGTTTCCTGAGTTGGAACAATACAGAGGAACCACCATCGTTTGTGTACGTCGAGACAATCAGGTTGTGCTCGGGGGTGATGGCCAAGTCTCCATGGGCAACACCATCCTGAAAGGTAACGCAAAAAAAGTTCGTAGGCTTTTTAACAATAAAATTTTGGCTGGCTTTGCAGGCGGCACCGCGGATGCCTTTACCCTGTTTGAACGGTTTGAGGCCAAATTAGAAATGTATCAAGGGCATTTAACCCGTGCCGCTGTAGAGCTTGCCAAAGATTGGCGTACTGATCGCATGTTACGACGCTTAGAGGCTTTATTAGCAGTGGCTGATCACTCCACTTCTTTCATTATCACGGGAAACGGAGACGTTATCGAGCCAGAAAATGGCCTGATTGCTATTGGCTCGGGTGGTCCTTTTGCACAAGCTGCTGCTACAGCCCTACTGCGTCATACACAACTCCCTGCAAAAGACATTGTCGAGGCGGCCTTAACCATCGCCAGCGATATCTGTGTCTATACCAATCAAAACTTTACCATTGAAACATTATAAATTTAACTAAGAGGTGCGTTTATGTCAGTCATGACACCACGCGAGATCGTTGATGAACTTGATAAACATATCATTGGGCAAAATAATGCAAAACGCGCAGTAGCCATTGCGCTGCGTAATCGGTTTCGCCGCATGCAACTGCCTATTGATATCCGTAACGAAATTACCCCAAAAAATATTTTAATGATTGGTCCTACGGGTGTAGGTAAAACTGAAATTGCCCGTCGTCTCGCCAAATTGGCCAAAGCACCATTCATTAAAGTTGAGGCCACTAAATTTACCGAGGTAGGCTACGTAGGCCGCGATGTAGAATCCATCATTCGGGATTTAACAGACATTGCTGTCAAGCTAATGCGGGAACAAGAAATGACTAAAGTGCGAGATCGCGCTTTACAATCTGCTGAAGAGCGTATTTTAGATGCACTGATTCCAAGCACTGATCCAGAGCATACCGCAGAAGCCAGACAGCTTTACCGTAAACAGCTGCTTGAAGGGACGCTGGATGACAAAGAAATTGAAATCGAAGTACAAGTCCCCTCTGTAGGCATTGAAATCATGGCTCCTCCTGGCATGGAAGAAATGACTAGCCAATTACAAAACATGTTTCAAAATATCTCTAACGATAAAACCAAATTGCGTAAAATGTCTATCAAAGAGGCACTAAAAGTAGTCACCGATGAGGAAGCTGCTGAATTGCTGAATGAAGAGGACATCAAAGCCTTGGCATTAGAGCAAGTTGAACAAAATGGCATCGTTTTCATTGATGAAATCGATAAAGTAGCGAAACGCGGTGGTGATCATGGAGGAGTCGATGTGTCCCGCGAAGGGGTGCAGAGAGATTTATTACCACTGGTTGAGGGCAGCAGTGTCACAACCAAATATGGAATTGTCAAAACCGATCATATTTTATTCATCGCTTCTGGCGCATTTCATATGGCCAAACCCTCTGATTTAGTCCCTGAACTCCAAGGACGCTTGCCCATTCGTGTCGAACTGGATGCCTTAAAAACAGAGGACTTTATACGCATTTTAACAGAGCCTGACGCCAGTTTAACCAAGCAATACACTGCTTTGTTACAAACCGAAGGGGTGACTTTGTCGTTTGATGCCAGTGGTATTAAGCGTCTGGCTGAAATGGCTTGGGAAATCAATGAGCGGACTGAAAATATCGGTGCAAGACGTCTACATACGGTTTTGGAACGTTTATTGGAAACTGTATCTTTCGAAGCGACCGATCGTGCAGGTCAAACACTTGTGATTGACCAAAAATACGTGGAAGACCAATTGAGCGATTTGATAGAAGATCAAGATTTAAGCCATTTTATTTTATAATCATGACAGAAAAAAATACGCATTTTGGATTTAAAGAAATCCCTATCAGTGAGAAAACAGAGCGGGTAGCTGAGGTTTTTGATTCCGTTGCTACTCGTTATGATCACATGAATGATCTGATGTCTGGAGGTCTGCATCGCTTATGGAAACGCTATGCTATTGAGTTATTATCCGTCAAACCTCATGAAAGGATATTAGATCTTGCAGCGGGAACTGCCGACCTGAGTCGATTAATTGCTAGAAACCTATCCGATGAAGGGTTGTTAATCACCAGCGACATCAATGCCAACATGTTGGCGATTGGACGTAATCGCTTAATGGATGCAGGTCATCTCAAACCAATCCACTATGCGCAAATCAATGCTGAACAGTTGCCCTTCCAAGCCGATACTTTCGATGCCATTACCATCGGTTTTGGTCTGCGCAATGTGACCTTACAAGACGTTGCTTTGGCCGAAATGTATCGTGTGTTAAAACCAGGTGGACGCTTGCTCGTTTTAGAGTTTTCTCGCGTAAAATCTCCTGTACTCAAATCCTTATATGATACGTATTCATTTAAAGTACTGCCTATACTTGGAAAGCTAGTGGCAAATGATGCGGACAGCTACCAGTACCTAGCAGAGTCTATTCGTAAACATCCCGACCAAGACACTTTAAAAGGGATGATGCAAACTGTGGGCTTTCGCCAATGCCGTGTTGCCAATCTATTAGGTGGCATTGTGGCGATTCACCGTGGTTGGAAAATTCTATGAAAACCACGGCGTTGAATCCCCTGTTGAGT
>JAHFQF010000144.1 GCA_023266435.1 Legionellales bacterium
ACCTGACCCTATTACACTCTACTCTTTGTAACAGGGTCAGGCCTATTTATTTTATTTTCACTGCTTTCATCAAGTTTTTTTCAATTTTTCAGATAGATCTCATAAGTGCTAAAGAAAATCGTGTATCAACAGGGATCGCTGATGGAAAGAAACGTATCATTAGAGCAAAAACTTGCTGTCTCAGAATGGTTGCAAACCATTTTATTTGCAGCAAATAAAGCCGCATCTTATGAAAACATCATTCAGCAATGCTTAGATAAAATTTGCATCCCTATGCAGTTTGCATTAGGACATGCCTATTTGTATCATGCCTCTCATGATCAACTCGAATCTTCACCTATTTGGTCATTTACTCAGAAAAATGTTTATGACACGTTCATCGCCCAAATGCCTCTGCCCTATGTAACACCCGGCAAAGATCTTCCCGGGAAAGTTTTTCAAACGAGAAAAGCCATGTGGGTAAAAAACATTACACAAACAGAGTGGTTTACGCGCAGCAAAATTGCTGCTGATTTAGATTTAAAAACTGCATTTGCTTTTCCAATTTTTATCGAAGGCAATGTGGGCATTGTATTAGAATTTTTCCACAAAGAATGCTTGGAACCTGATGAGGTTTTAATTGAAATTTCCGAAATTCTCAGCATTCAACTAGGATATTTATTGCATAAGCAAAAAATCATACTGGATTTAAAGAAAGCGCTTGACAATCAATCGTCTGTGGGTGCTCAGCAAACCACGGATGATTTTTCGCAAAAAGAAGCAGCGCTTGATCTAACAATAAATAAAATAACTACCGAAAATATAGATGCGAAATTTGAATTTCATGGAAAAATATTAGTGGTAGAAGATGTAAAAGCCAACCAATTTGTCTTAAAACGACTATTAGAAAAACTAGGTTGTGCTGCAACCATTGTAAACAATGGAAAAGAAAGCTGTGATTTATTATATACGCTCAAAGATCAAGATCCGCATCCTTTTGATTTGATTTTCATGGATTGCCATATGGCTGTTATGGATGGCTTTGAAGCCACACAAGTCATACGAAAAATGTCTCAATTTGGTGCTGATGTTCCGATTATCGCATTGACCTCTGGGTTGTTAGAAGAAGACCAAGAAAAATGCTTACAAACCGGGATGAATGATATTCTCAAAAAGCCAATACGTAAGCAGGAAATTGCTGATATTTTAAACCGCTGGAAACCAGATACTCACGCTAGCGCCAACTCAGGCAATTGACTATATTTAAGGTTGAATTCATAGGTTTTACTGCAGAACAAGAGGTATGCTGTGTCTGACTCAGCGAAAGGAGACCAAGAACCAACCTTCTCTTCTACTGAGGACACCTCCCTCATGTCTAATGCCGCACTGCAAGAAAAACTTCAAAATCGCACAAATGAACTAGCAAAAGCAATTGGCGTGGCAGATGAAGCCTATCAGGCCTTAAAAAGTAATTATCTGGGTATCATTAAAGTATTTGATCAATTCATCGAAGCACGTGGACATACTGTCTCAGGCAGCGCTAAGCGCATCGCAGAAACCACAAAAAAAATGACCGCTTTACTTTCCTTAAGTCCAGAAGAAGAGCAACACATTGTATTTGCCGGCTTCTTGTACAATATTGGAAAAATGATTTTACCGGATCACATCATTAATAAACCCTTTGTGGCTCTGAAAAATGAGGAGAAAATGGCCTACAAAGAAGCCGCTGTAAGAGGCGCAGACATTTTATCGACCATCAAATCCTTAAAAAAACCTGGATTGTATATTCGACACATGCATGAGCGTTTCGATGGAAAGGGATATCCAGATGGACTGGTTGGAGAAAAAATTCCTCTTGGTTCTAGAATCATTGCGTTAGTCTCAGATTATGAAAACTTACAAAATGGCTCACTAACCGGAAAAAAACATGAAAAAGCACAAGCCATTAATTTTATCTTAGACAATAGAAATTCTAGATATGACCCAAAACTTGCCAATTTATTAATTGAAGGTCAAAATTCAGGTGTTCAAATTTTGACAGAAGAATCAGTAAAACAGGAAGAGACCTCATCGGAAGCTCTGCCTAAAGAATTGAAAACAGTGTCCTCAAAGGAATTAGCTCCTAACATGATCCTTGCTGCTGATTTACAAACAAAAGCAGGCGTCTCTATTTTATCTAAAGGATACGAATTTACAGAAGAAACTATCAATCATATTTTGAAGTTAGAACATTCCCTAAAAGAATCATTGGAAGTTTCAGTATATGTAACTCAAGAAAAAGGAAAAGATGATGCATCGAATCATGCTGGTGGATGATGAAGAAAGCATTTTAAAATCATTAAGACGTACAATCTTACATTCCATGATTGATTGTGAGATAGAGTATTATACCGACCCCGTTGTGGCCTTAAAACGTGCAGCCATTACTCCATTTGAGTTATTTTTGTCTGATTTTAGAATGCCACACATGACTGGTGTAGAATTTTTAACTGAGATAAAAGACATTCAGCCAGAGTCTATACGAATTATATTGAGTGGTTATAATGACATTAATGCCTGTAAAGATGGCATTAATAAAGCTCAAATTTACCGTTTTTTATCAAAGCCATGGCAAAATGATGAACTAATATTGACCATCGAGCAAGCCTTATCTCATCGAGCCGTGATTGTAGAAAATCGCATCTTAGCAGATGAATTACGCGAACAAAGAGCAAAGCTCAATCTACAAAAAAATATTATTGAAACAGCCTGTTTACTACATCCAGAATTATTCAAAGTCGATCGAGATGAAACCGGAGCCATCATAATTCATGATCACATGCTGAGAAACTAATCTGTAAAAGACGAGGCTTTATATTTATCTGGCATTTCAGGTGCCGTTGTCAGGCGGGTTAAACTGTCTGGTGTTTTATAACTAAGTATTAGTTTTTATTATTAAATTCTTGCAGTAATTTTTTTATTTTTCTCAACCCGTCCTGCGATTCTTTTAATAGCTCTTCACAATCTGAAAGAACAAAAGATAACTCTTCTTTCTCATGATTACGATTCATTTCTTCATATAATTTTTTCGCATTCATTGAAAAGTCTTTTTGAGACAACTCTATGATCTCTGATTGATCTCCGATAGTTTTATTTAATATTTTGACATACTTACACAACATTTCAATATTGCTGATCACAAAACTCAATGGATTATTGATTTCATGGACAATGTCTTTATTACTGGGACCCGGTGCATGCTTATCGGTCATAATACGTTATCTCATCTTATTAAGAAATTTCCACTAATCTGATAATACACCCCGAGCGTTCTCCCTCTTTCACTTGTGGATATAGTAAGAGTAAGAGTTGATAACCATGTATCTCAACGGTGAGCTCTTGAACAGCGTCCATTGACAGCATAAATATCTGAATTGCGTCTACTGTTTCTGTATTAAAAAGCTGTTCAATTTTTTTAGAATTCTTAAAATCCAATCGCTCACCATAACGCTTTTTAGCATAGGGATTAACAAATTGAATGAGACCATTGTGATCAATCGCCACCAATCCTTCAGGCAGAGAGTCCACAATTTGTTTTGCTGAATTTTTTTCAGCAAGATCGGTAATAATTTTGTTTTTTAATTTAAGATTTAATTGAATCAATTCTTGATGCATAATGCGATTATCTTCTAATAATTGATAATACTCAAAACATTGTTGTAATGTAGCAAGTAATTGATGATCTTCCCAAGGCTTTGTAATAAACCGATACACTTCTCCTTCGTTCACTGCATCCAGCAAGACTTTTAAATCAGCATAACCAGACAATACAACACGAACTGCATGAGGTGCAATTTGTTTAGCCTGTTTTAAAAACTCTATTCCATTCATCCCAGGCATACGAAAATCAGTCAGGATCAATTGTACCTGCTGCGTTTTTAGTAGCTCGAGTGCAGCCATGCCACTTTCTGCAGTAATAATCTGTACCTCTTCTTTTCTGAGCAACCGTTTAAGCGCACTTAAGGTATTGACCTCATCATCTACACATAACAACGTTTTTTCTGCTTGCATTGCAGCATGCCCTATAATAAATATATGCTATATAACTTAATTAAAGCTGAAAATCTAGAGAAATTCGAGTATAATTGTTATATTAATTTCCTCCGCAGCTTAAACTTTATGGTCAGTGAGGCTATAGGCAAGAGAGTCCATTGTTTCTGAATCTGAGGCGAAGGGGCTTTTGTACTGAACACTGAAGTGTGCTAAGGTCTGATATAAGTAAGATTGAATATGATAGCTGTTTTATTTTTTACTCTACTGAATGCCGCTGCCATTGGATTTATTTTTTTGATGCTCAGCACGATGACGCCCGAGCAAAAAAAATCCTTTTCCCTGTATTTTAGTATTCCTTTTTTCTCTATTACCTTAGGCTCTATCGCAGGCCAAGTGATTGCGCTCACCCCTATTGAAATCATCGGGTTTTGGTATAGAGGCTGGTTCATCGTGAGTACGCTACTCGCTACCCTTACGTTTTATATTCGCTCTCATCGACGCAAATAAGGCTGACAATCAAATCTCCTCACCAATATCACTATCTATACCCAAGATACTTCAAAATGCGTAGTTTATAGCAAAGCGGATTTAGTCAGATGCAGTTTTCCGAACCAAGGAATAGTCGATACTATTGCAAGGTGAGGAAGGCTGCAGATGGTTAAATTCGAGCAGCTAGAAGCATATATTTTGGAGTATCTTGGGTATATCATCTAACTCTTCTATACTCAGATTCTAGGCCTACATATCCGAGCCTCTTCTGATAGACAGGGTATTTTATGCATGACACATTGCAGCATTATCTCAGTCAATTTCTTGCTTTAATTATTACACTCCCCGAGCAAAAATCAGCATTAATCAACCCAGATTTAATCACTCTGATCAAAGCAAAAATCACTGCTTATTGTAAGTGCCCCTCGAAAAACCGGACCACCTAGTTGATTAGATAAAGACTAAGAGGCACGGAAAATGACTGATAAAGTTGTAGATCACCGGGTTATCCGCAGAAAAATCCCTGTGAGTGAAAAAATACGGATAGTAGAGGCAAGTTATGAGCCAGGGGCGATGGTCTCAGAGGTGGCCCGTCGGTATAATGTGGGTCATAGTTCGCTGGTATTATGGCGAAGATTGATGCAACAGGGGGCGCTCGTGGGTGTTAAAAGTGGAGATGAAGTCGTAACGAAGGCGGAATTCAAGCAATTACAAAAAGAGAAGCGCCAACTAGAGAGACTGCTTGGCCGTAAAACGCTGGAATGCGAGGTCCTGCGTGAAGCAGTCAAGATAGGGCGCGAAAAAAAACTGATATCGCATGCACCCTTGCCCGGGATAGACGATTTGGATTGAGACTGATTAGTGATGCCCTTGAGGTATCGAGAAGTAGTCTGCACTCTCAACTTAAAAAGGAATCGTCTATGAACAGAGAAAATGCCTGGGTGATTACCCCTGAAGATGCCTACGCCTTATATTGCGTCAAGCAGTTGGTGAACAAGAAGCCTAGCTATGGTTATCGTCGTATTACTAGCCGTTTGATGACGGAATATGGCTTAAAAATCAATCACAAACGGGTTTATCGTTTGATGAAAGAGAATCAATTATTGCTGGCCAAATACGGTAAAAGGCCGACCAGGACTCATGATGGCAAGGTGATTACCCTACACTCGAATACAAGGTGGTGCAGTGATTCGTTTATCATCCAGTGTGATAATGGTGATAAGCTACAAGTGGTTTTTGCCATGGATACTTGTGACCGAGAGGTGATGAGTTATGCCGTCTCCACTAGAGGCATTGATGGTGCTATGGTGCGAGACTTGATGGCCAGGTGTGTTGAGTATCGTTTTGGCCAAACGCACTTACCCAGAACAATACAGTGGCTCAGCGACAACGGCTCCTGTTACACCGCCCGTAAGACCGTTCATTTTGGACGGGAATTGGGATTTGAAGTGTGCACGACGCCACCGTACAGCCCCGAGTCAAACGGTATGGCGGAGGCTTTTGTTAAAACATTCAAGCGGGACTACGCTTGGCCGAGTGACCTGTCGGATGCCAATACGGTTATCCAGAGTCTGCCGGGTTGGTTTGAAGATTATAATGAGTTTGCGCCCCACAAAGGGCTCAAAATGCGCTCTCCTAGGCAATTTATTGCTGAAAGAGAGGCTTCGTAAGAGGTGGATCGGTTTTAGGGGGCAACTCCA
>JAHFQF010000145.1 GCA_023266435.1 Legionellales bacterium
AGGTCGACTGGTGCGTGACAGTCTGGGATTTTATTTTGTAGCCTCTGGTGCTTTCAGCGTATTTCGCACCAACGTGGTGAAGCAGTTAGGTCAATGGGAGTTTGGCCCTGGCGAAGATGGAGATATTTCGACACGAGTTCGTATTGCTGGTTATAAAGTACGTTTTGCGCATTTAGCAAGTGCCAGCACACACGTCCCTGCAACTTGGCCCAGCCTGGCCAATCAACGCTTACGCTGGGATCGCTCTATGATCCGTTTACGTTATCGCAAATATCGTAATCGCATTTTAAATCCTTTCTATGCGAATTTTCGCCCACTTTTAGCAGTGAGTTTTTTTGATATTTATTGGTTTCAAGGCATCATCCCTTTTTTGTTTTATATCTATGTGTTAAATCTATGCAAAGAGTTTGGATCTTTTTCTCTGGTAATCCTGTTCAGCGTTCAATTATGTTATATCCTCATCGATGCTTTTAAGTTAGCGCTGGTGTTATTATTTTTACCACCCAGACAAGCCCACTGGTCGCTTGCTTGGTATGTACCACTGTATAGTCTGGCCAATGTTTATTTTTTACGTCTTGTTAGACTACTCGCCACAATCAGCGAACTCATCTGGCGTGGATCTTACAATGATGATTATGTGCCACTGAAAGTCAGGAGGCGTGTCTGGCGCTATTAATTTTTAAAAGGAACTCGGCGTGAAACGAATTAAACCTATGAGCACTCCCTACCAGCTTGCTTATGCGCCCAGAAACAGCGCAATCCATTTTGGCAAATGGCTATATTTAAGTTTGCTGACCCTGTTTTCCTTGCTTTTCTTTCATCTGCTCTTTAGCAATTTTTACCTTTTAAAAGGTGAGGGCTTTGTGTTTAGTGACAATCGCACCGTTGCATTAGAGTTTGATGCGACGGTATCTCAGCTGTTTGTCAAAGAAGGCGATCAGGTCTCAGCTGAGCAACCACTTTTTCAATTTGATGGCTTTCAGATTCGCCAAAATATTGCTCAGCTATCGCTGAATATTAGTCAATTAGAAAAAGACTTGCTGCAAAATCAAATCGCACTCAGCGAGACACGTGCGCAATATAAAGCCACAAAGGATTATGTGGCATTCACCGGCAACCTGCAAAGTGCATTAGCGGATTTGGAAAAAAAGCACTTTGTAGCAAAAACAGAGATGGCTCAGGATGCCAAAAGGCATTTTGATGCTGTTCAAAAAATGCATCAATACGAAGCCAATATCCCTCAATTAGAAATCGCTTCCCAACAGTTTCAAAAACAACTTAATAACAGCAATGAACAGCTGGCAGCCTTAGAGCAACAATTTAATCAAGGGAAAGTCGTAGCACCCGTTTCTGGGATTGTTACACAACTTAACTTTACACCCGGCACCTTACTACAAAAAGGCCAAAATGCCTTACAGATTTTTTATGGCCAGCCTTATGTGTACACGTATTTTGAAAAGTCTAGTTGGATATCTTATGAAATCGGAGATAAAGTGCTCGTTAAGCTACCCGATCATCATGGGTATAAAGTAGGTACCGTCGTCAAACGTTTGCCACTTGCCATGCCGTTACCTGCTGAATTCCAGCCCAAGTTCAAACCAACATTAAGAAATCAGTTAGCTGTCATTGAATTACCTGCTGATGTCTTAACACAAACACCTTTGCTCAGCACTGCTCAAGTCAGAAAACCGCTGGGATTTGGACTTATCAGCTGGCTTTTATAGTTTTTCATTCACAAGCTTATCCACAGGTTTATACACTTGACACCACTGTGCTTTTTAAGATATTTGCAATTTTATTCACAATGCAAACCTAAGCAAGTTATTCTTCAAGATCCGAGAAAAAATTTTATTAGACCCATTGCAATTTATTAAATTATTGATTTATATGATAAAAAAATATTTTATTTTGCGCTGCCAAGATTTATCAGCATCTTAACTTTCTTTTTTTTGATGTCTGTCTTATTTTTACTCACAAAGTTATCCACAGGCCTATTCAGTACCGGCGCAAAAGTTATGCACACAAAAACTCATGGAAAAAAAAGCATGTCAAGAGGATAAATGCGATAGCTGCTGCAACACAACTTTATCCCCATAGGCGACAAAAGGAGGATTGATCAATTGACGTAAATCATAGGTTAAAGGCTCACCACTCCAGGTTGAAACAAAACCTCCGGCTTGTTCACAGATACATTGGCCTGCTGCAACATCCCATAACGAGGTGGGGCCACTGCGTAGATAAATGTCTCCGCGTCCTTCGGCAAGCAGTCCAAATTTCAAAGCTGAGCCACAACGCACCATGTCATAGGAGACGCCGGCTTTAAACGGCAGCACAGTCGACCAATCCGCCGGCTGATGATTCCGGGAAATTAATACCTGGTAAGGTACCTGCAGCCTAGATCGTACCTGCAGCGTTTGTGCTGGATGCACACCTACGTATTTCTGACTACGCTGACCACGACAGGCCGCGTAGACTAAATCCGTAGTCGGCTGTGAAATAACACCTAAAACAGGGCTTTGATTTTGGATTAACGCGATGTTGACGGTGAACTCATCCGTTTTATTGATAAACTCTTTAGTACCATCTACCGGATCAATCAACCAATACTGTGCGCAGTCTTGCAGAAAATGATCTGTGTCACTTTCCTCAGAGATCACTGGTAAGTCATACAAAGCTTGCAAAGCAGGCAGTAAATAATGATGCGCAGCTTTATCCGCAGCGGTCACTGGCGTATTATCTGCTTTGGTTTCCGTCTGCCATAAAGCAGTTTGCTGATAAATCTCTAAAATCAGCGGGTGTGCAGCTTTAGCGATCTTAATGACTTGGGGCAGCAATTGCCCCAATGCCTGTTCGTCAAGCATACTTAAGACATAAACTCAAAAGTGTGTTGTGCCTTGCTCGATTGATACTGTCTCATAAAACGATGACAAGGTAGACGTGGCACAAAATGCTGAATCGTTTCAATCGTATCATCCATAGACACTGCATTATGAATGGATTCATTCACGATAATTGCATCAATGGCAATGTTGCGTGACCGCAGGGCAGAGATCGTCAACAGCGTGTGATTAATCGCACCCAGATACGTACCTGTCACAACAAGGCATGGGATGTGTAGCGCTTCGATCCAATCTAATACCGTGTATTGGCGATTAATGGGCACCATCACTCCACCCACACCTTCAATGAGTAAACCACCACCTGTTTCTGACTTAGCTTTTCGACAGAATTCGATGAGTTTATCAAAGGGGATAGTTTTATCCTCCTTTTCAGCGGCTAGATGCGGAGAAAGCGGCGCTTGAAAACGCCAAGGAGACACTTTCTCTAAATTAGCAGCAGTGAATGGAAGGCCTTGTGCTTTTAATAATAAGCCCGTGTCAGACAACTCCATATCTGTGTCGCTTAACCCACTCACTATGGGCTTGATAGCTGACCATGCCTGCTCTTTTTGATTGAATTGGTGCAACAATTGTCTAATCACAAAGGTTTTTCCAATTTCTGTTCCAATTCCCGTCACAAAAATTGACTTCATTACCATATCCTTGTAAAAGGCTGTTTAGTTAGAACGTAAAAGCGATAGCAATGCATCTTTGGCTCCCTTACACACAAATGCAAACCATCGGTACTCTGCCTCAGGTAGTGCGCACTCACGGCGCTACTTTAACCTTGACGGATGGTCGCACTCTGGTAGATGGAGTCGCCTCTTGGTGGACAGCGTGCCACGGCTATAATCATCCTGCAATCGTGCACGCAATTCAAGCTCAATTAGAGAAATTTCCCCATGTGATGTTAGGCGGATTAGTGCATGAGCCCGCTTTGGAATTATCTAAAAAACTAACAAATATATTGGCAGCCCCCTTACAACACGTTTTTTTCAGTGACTCCGGATCAACCGCTGTAGAGGCCGCACTCAAGCTGGCCATTCAATATTGGAATAACAGTGGATCTCCTGAGCGTCAGCGCTTTGTATACTTCAACGGAGCCTATCATGGTGATACTTTAGGCAGCATGACGATTAGTGATTGTCCTGAGTTTCACCACCGTTTTCAAACAGGCCTACCAAAACACCATTGCGTTCCGCTCCCTATCAATGATACGTTAAGGCAGCAATTTGAAGACTTGCTGGTACAGCATAATGCAACCATCGCAGCTGTGATCATCGAGCCTTTAATTCAAGGCGCCAGCGGCATGCAGATGCATGCACCCGAAGTGCTGCAATGGATTGCAAACACTTGTAAAAAGACGAACACCTTGTTAATTTTTGATGAGATTTTTACAGGGTTTGGTAGAACAGGTACTTTATTTGCTTATGAACAAGCAGGCGTTATCCCAGATATGATATGTTTAGGTAAGGGCTTAACAGGTGGCCATATGCCGTTGGCAGCCACTGTGACCTCCTCTACAATCTACGACCGCTTTTTAAATGCTGATCCTTCGTACGCTTTCATGCATGGCGCTACCTTCGCAGGACATGCGCTTGCTTGTGTCGCTGCTGTAGCCTCTCTGAATTTATTTGAAACAACCGATCACTTGTCACGCGCTCGCGATCTGGGTGCTTGGTTTCTGACACGATTACATCGCTGGCAGTCACATCCCAGCATTAAAGCAATGCGGGCATTAGGCGCTGTTTTTGCAATCGAGATGCACCCTAATCAAGTGAGCACACATACCTTACGTCAAGCGTTTTCCACCCACCCTGTCTGGATTCGCCCATTACAAAACTGCATTTATTTAACACCTGCTTTCATTCTGAATGAAGCAGAAAAGGAACAGCTTGCAATAGCCATCGATCAAGTTTTAGAACAAGTTATCAATTGAGGATTGAATGATGTTTAGTGTCGATAATCAAATTGCCAATGAAATGAAAGTGAAGCCCGCGCAAGTAGCTAAAGCGATCGCTTTATTAGAGGAAGGCGCCACAGTACCATTTATCGCGCGATACCGTAAAGAAGCAACCGGCGGCCTCACTGATGTGCAATTACGCTACCTCGAAGAGCGTTTATTGTACCTCAAAGATTTTTTAGCACGCCGCGAAACCATCCTCGAAAAATTAAAAGCCCTGGAGAAATTAACACCCGAATTAGAGCAAGCACTCATGGCGGCTCAAACTAAGATGGAAATAGAAGATCTCTACCGTCCACATAAACCCAAACGCCATACCAAGGGACAGATTGCGATTGAAGCAGGTTTACAACCTTTGGCAGATGCGCTATTAACAGCAACTGACGAGCCCTTGTTGCTTGCGAAAGGTTACATTAATTTAGAGAAAAATGTTCCAGACGAACAAGCCGCTCTTGACGGTGCAAAAGCGATTTTAATTGAACAAATTTCAGAAATACCCGAAGGGCTAGCTGGTATTCGCCAATTGTGCTTACAAAAAGGTCGCCTGCTGTCACAATTAAAAGACAAAAAAGAAGCCATTAAAAACGCGAATAAATATCAAGATTACTTTGACCATAATGAGGCATTTGCGCGAGTACCCTCTCACCGTGCTTTAGCCATGTTGCGTGGACGTAAAGCAGGCGTATTACGACTCCAGTTAGTGCTCCCTGATGAGTTACAAGATGAACCCATTATGATTCTAAAGAACATACTGAAGCTCGAGAATTTTAGCAAAGAAACACATACTTGGCTGTATGCATTATTACAGTTATGCTGGAAAGCCAAAATACAACCTCATCTAGAAGCCGATTTATTTCAGATGATGCGTGAATCTGCAGAAGAAAAAGCCATCCAAGTGTTTGCCTCAAATATTCGCGACGTCTTGATGGCCTCGCCAGCAGGACATAAAAACATTTTG
Source organism: Legionellales bacterium (assembly GCA_023266435.1). GTDB lineage: Bacteria > Pseudomonadota > Gammaproteobacteria > Berkiellales > Berkiellaceae > JAHFQF01. Next base: position 5,801 of record JAHFQF010000145.1, read on the forward strand.
GGCTTAGATCCCGGAGTACGTACTGGTGTGAAAGTCGCTGTGATTAATAAAACAGGGGCCTCTATTGATACCACCGTTTTATATCCTCATCCCCCTCAAAAAGCTTGGGATGAATCCAAAGCTGCGTTGAAAAAACTCATTATGCAGCACGAGGTCTCTTTGATTGCGATTGGGAATGGCACAGCCTCTAGAGAAACAGAGCAACTGGTCAAAGATGTGATTAAAGAAGAGCCTGCGTTGGGTGTTTCTTATTTAGTCGTTTCTGAAGCTGGCGCTTCCGTCTACTCTGCATCAGAACTAGCCAGTCAAGAACTAAAAGACCTTGACGTTTCTCTGCGTGGTGCCGTTTCCATTGCCAGAAGGTTGCAAGACCCTCTCTCAGA
>JAHFQF010000146.1 GCA_023266435.1 Legionellales bacterium
ATTCTTTAGAAATCATTTCTTTTTTGACTAAAATATCAAATTTATTGTGTATTTCTAATTGATAAATTCCTAGCTGTACAATGGGTGACAAAAATAATTCTTTTAGACCATGATTTCCAGATGCAAATAGTTTTCTGAGATAACCTAGTGAAGAAAAATCAGGGTGGGTAGTAACAAATTTTTTGACAACTTGCATTTCTTCAGTTGTTAAGGCATGAGCAGCATTAAAGTGTGTTATCCAGCCTTTCTCCAAATCATAAGGGATTATTACGGCCCAATAGAATTCTGACTGAAATACTGGATCGTGTATAAAAATCCAATGACGAGTGATGGCATTGAAAGTAACTGGGTCAGAGATTGAGTCAGCATGTGCCTCAACAAATCGCCAGTAATCTTGTAAATGCCCATCTGATTTATCTGTATCGGTCTCTACAATTACAAGCCATTCTTTAGAAATCAATCCTTTTTCAACTAAAATATTAAATCGATCTTGTAGCCAATTAATTCCCGACTGAACGATTGGTGATCCAAATAAGTCACCTAATCCGAAATTACCATAACTCCAAATGGTTGCCAAGTAATCCTTTTTGCTCTGAGATAAGGTGGCATTTCTTAAATATTGTGTGACAACTAAGCATTGTTGATTGGATAAAAATTGTTCCGAATTTTTATGTTGTAAAGTGATTAGAGTTTGCTCAAGTCGAGTGATAAAAGGACAGAAACATAAAGGATCATCTGGATTATAAGTACAAGTAATATCCCATAATGCAGACAATGCATCAAATGCTGCTTTATGTGGGATGCAATAAACCATTCGGCTAAACCAATCCCAGTACATTATCCACCAAAAGTAAGATTTGGGATCGCTAGATTTTTCACCGTATTGGCTTAATTTTTTCTTTAACCAATCTTCCGTGATAAATCCATTTTCTAAATACCAATTTAAATGTATCTGTAGTATTTCAATCAGACATTGTATGCCTAGCTCTTGAAAGACTTCTTCTGTAAGTCCAAATCGACCACGCATCATTAAAGTATGCAAATAATGCTCTGCTTTAGAGGGAGTGCTGATTTGGCTTAAATGTCTCTTGATACAGAATAAGTCTTTCTCGGAAAAATCATCCTTAGAACTGTTGCTTAAACTCGTTGGCGCCATGCGAAAAAAACAATTTCTACCGCTATTTCCAGATCCAGAGTAATAAGTTCGGTAATTTTTTAGCGCCATGCCGGGCACCCATCTACCAATATGGAAGCCACCTTGATGTAAAAATGGAGAAGCTTCTGTGCGGAAGGCAATGCCACGAAATTTTTCCAAATCTGCGTGAATGCGTTGATGCCCATGGTATAGAGCAACGCTTTCTTGCGTCAAGCAGAACCACTCATCATCTGCAGCGCTAATAAAAAAATCAGTTATTTGGCATGGTAATCTTTGAAAGCCATAATAAACTTGCCAAGTATTTCCTTTTAGAAAAAAATATAATGGAAAACCGTTCTGGTGGTTTACCATCAGATCGACTTGGTCAATTTTTTTATCATTTTCATATAAGCTTCGGTTATCAAGCCATAAAACATGTTTGCCATCCTGAGCTAAAATTTCAGGAAACTCGTCTGAGTCATCTAAGCTTTTTAATTCCCGAGATCCATAGCACAGTATTTTTTCTTGTGTTTTATACCATAGTCCCTCAGAAGGCTCTGTAGATAAAACAGGTCTTAATTGCGCTTGATTAGTCTCTCTCTCGCTGGCTAGATCTCGTCTGGCAAAAGGATAGGTAAATATAGACTCCATGTTTCTGTCAATGGATCGATGCAAACATAAAGCGCAAAAACGATTTAAAAAAGATCGAATTACTATTGCTAGATCGATAGGATTTTCACCATGTGTGATGCCTTGTGAGATAGTATTTTCAATGAGTAATGTGAGCTCTTTTCTATAAAATTCAGCTTCATTATATTGGGCTTCTGCTATAATGTCTTGCAAGCTGCAGACCATTGTTTCATCTATTGCAGGTGATTTAACCAAAGCTATTGGTGTATGTGTCGCGCTCAATGGGGGTGTGCTAGATGCTGCTGCCGGCTTTACAGCATTTTTTATAACCTGATTTTCCGGAGATGGGATCCCTGGTGTTGAGTTTGATATGGAAGACTGAGCGGTATTTTGTTCTTCGATTTCTATGATACAGGATGGAGGTTGTATCACTTTAAGTGGGTTATGATCTGTTATGTCGAGCACATCGGCCACCGGCAACACTGTGATCTCCTCCAGTGGTTTCTCCTCTGGTTCTAGTTCTAGTCCTTGTTCTAGTTCTTGTTCTTGTTCTTGCTCTTGCTCTTGCTCTTGCTCTTGCTCTTGTTCTTGTTTCAGCTGCTGCATCCATTCATCTAGTGTTTCTGAAGAGGCTTGTGTTGATTGAGCAACGAATGTGTTTTCTTTAAAACAAAATTGTCCTAAAGAAGCAGGTTGATCATTGTCTCCTCTAGCACCCACCCAGAAATCAAATAATAAGCTCAAAGCAGCTAGCCCCGCATCAGTATGACGATGTGCCTCATACTGCGCTTGATCTAATAAAATGGTTTTGCCTATAACAAGATACAATTTAGACTGATCAGATGTCTGGCTAAAATTAATTGCAAAGGCTTTATGACAGTCTCCTGGCAAGAACTCTGGAATTTCAATCAGTCCAGGTATGTTTTCTAAGAGTTGTTCTGGAAAAATAGTATTATCTAGATACGCAATTTTGCCATTTATTTTTAAGTGCTCGACGCCTGCAATGCGGGGTAAATAAATCGTATCTTTCTCTAAGATGGCAGTAATTTTCGTTTTAATGAGCCCTAAAATTTGACTAATGGCTTGATGATTTTCTTTGGCATCTGTTCTGGCGCTGCTTAGTAACTGTGTTAAATAAACGACAATGCTTTGTATGACAGCCAATTTGGTTTGATTGTTGATGGTGCTGTGAAAGACTTGCTCGATAATCTCAGTCAATGATTTCAAACTAACGGCATTGATGATGATTGCGTCTCTGGCGGCTGAAAAACTAACTTTGTGAGACAGTGATAGAATGATGCTTTGCATGCAATCAGGCTGTGGAATGTCATGTGTTTCAATGGTAACCCCACCTACCACTAAGTGAATGCTTGGCTTTGTTTCAAGTGCTAAATATGCGTTTACTCCGCCATCAGCAATTTGTTTAGTTGTATTTCGACTGTTCAATAAAGATCGAAAAATGACAGTGTCTAAAATACCTTGCCCATTGTCACAGACTTCATAACCTTCCGCACTGATAAAAACAGAGACCTTTTTTGAATCTATATCGAGTGGCAACGGAGCGCTGATAGGCATAAGGTTGGCTCTAGGGTTGACACTCTCTGTTCCGATAGATACAGAGGCATAGAGACAGTGTGGATACCTTTGTTTGATACAGTGTTGGATAGTTTGTTGCTCAACGCTGGAAAGTGCATGTTGTACGATGATTCGCGTCATCGATTGATTTTTGATAGTAGATACTGGCTCTCTAAAACAGTCTTTTATCAAAGCGAGCTCGTCAATACGTATATCTCGAAAATAAGTTTTCTGATCATCTGCCAGTGCAAACTCTAGAAAGCGCATATGCTCGCTGGCTTTGGTTTTGGTGAGGATAAAAACACGAGCACCTGGGTGTTGGAGCGCTTGTAAAATTTGTTTAAATCCGATGCCAAAACGACCAATGGCGTTGCCTTCTGGATTAACGGCATCGATACTATTAGAGATTAATTCACCAATTTGTCCCCATTCTGTGCCAGATTGTTGTTGGATTAACGCGTTTGTTGGGGTGGTCGTGCATTGGCTAATATCAGCCTGATGGCGTTTGGAAAAACTAGGGGGTGAATAATCCGCCGGATCGTTAAATTGAATGTAATTGAGATATTTGCCGTATTCCACCCATCCGTCTGTTGGCAATAATCGTGTAATGGCACGGAAATTAGCAGGATATGAAACTGGTGGGATGTGCATAGTATATCTAAGGTGTTGATGATGTTAGTTGACTCTAATCTCTGGTGAGGGGGAAGTCAAGTTTTTTTCCTCTTTTCAACTCACTATGCTTGCTTTAGCCTTTAGTAGGTAAGTGCGTTTTTGATTTCTGAGGATACTGCAGAATCGAAAAATATGGCCAAACTAAATACACAGCCATGCCCAACATGACAATGCTGATGAGCGTATCAAATTCTTAAAATTGACGTGATAACTCCGCCTGATACACTACTCAAAGACACACGCAAAGGAAAGCCTTCACATGACTGACTATCACCATGCGCTACAACCCTTATCATTAAAACATACCACCCTGCGTAACCGCTTCATGATGGGCTCCATGCATACGGGCCTAGAGGAGGACAGTGAGTACTCGCGCTTAGCCGCATTTTATGAGGCACGGGCTAAGGGTGGGGTAGCCTTGATTGTGACAGGCGGCTACGCGCCCACCTGGCGTGGTTGGTTAGCACCTTTTAGTGCCATGTTATCGAGTCATCGAGTGGTCAAAAAACATCGACAAGTGACTGACGTGGTGCATGCACAGGGCGCTAAAATTGCTGCTCAGTTATTGCATGCAGGACGTTATGGGTATCATCCTTTTGTACAGTCCGCAAGTCGCACAAAGTCTCCCATCTCCCCTTTTACTGCCAGCCAATTAAGTCGAAGAGCAGTTCAGAAAACGATTCAAGCATTTACAAAGGCTGCACTCGTTGCCAGACAGGCAGGCTATGATGGCGTCGAAATCATGGGCTCGGAAGGCTATCTCATTAATCAATTTATCGTAGAGCGTACAAATCACCGCAAAGATGAATGGGGTGGCACCTACGCAAATCGCATGCGTTTTCCATTAGAGATTGTCAAAGCCATTAGGGATGCCGTGGGGGCAGACTTCCTGATCATCTATCGCTTGTCTTTATGGGATGGCGTGCCTAAGGGCAGTATCTGGAGTGAGGTTGTAGAGTTAGCCCAGCAGTTAGAGCTTACAGGGGTAGATTTATTGAATACAGGTATTGGATGGCATGAGGCACGTATTCCAACCATCGCAACGGGGGTGCCGCGTGCCTTTTTCAGTGAATTAACCCAGAAAATTAAACAAACTGTTCTGCTACCCGTCATTACCAGTAATCGCATTAACGATCCCAATGTAGCAGAGCAACTGATTGCGGATGGTTATGCCGACATGATTTCAATGGCTAGACCTTTTTTAGCAGATCCAGAGTTTGTGAATAAGACAATGCAAAAAAAACCAGCGCTTATTAATACCTGCATTGCCTGTAATCAAGCTTGTCTTGATCATGTGTTTCAAAATAAAGCAGCGTCCTGTTTGGTGAACCCTTTTGCATGCCAAGAAACTAAATTGATAGTAAAGCCTAGTCAGCGGCCACAGCGGATTGCTGTGGTAGGAGCTGGCCCTGCTGGATTAAGCTTTGCAATCACCGCCGCAGAGTGTGGACATCAAGTGACAGTGTTTGAGCGCAGTGGTGCGATTGGCGGACAGTTTAATTATGCGAAGCAGATTCCAGGTAAAGCGGAATTTTATGAAACCATTCGTTACTACCAGGAAGCTTTAGCTGCTTATCAAGTCTCAATCAGATTGAATCACGAGGCCACTGCTGAGCAATTGTTAAAAGAAAACTATGATCGCATTGTGATTGCAACCGGTGTGGTACCTAGAATGCTGTCTTTGCCAGGTAGTGATCGCCCGAATGTACTTTCTTACTTAGATGTATTACGTGATCAAAAACCCGTCGGTAAGCGTGTGGCCATCATTGGGGCGGGAGGCATTGGCTTTGATGTGGCGACTTTGCTCTGTCATCACGTACCAGCAGCGTGGGCAGCACAGAAAGCACAATTTCAAGCAGAGTGGGGTATTGATTTGAGTGTGACACAACGTGGTGGCGTGTGTGAACCAGTCAAACCTAGCATTGATCGGGAAATTTATTTGTGTCAACGTAAAACAGACAAACTTGGGGCGCAGTTGGGCAAAACAACTGGCTGGATCCATCGCGCTGTGTTAAAACAACACCAGGTCAAAATGCTCAGTGGAGTGACTTATTTGGCTATAGATGAAAAAGGTTTACAGATTCAATATCAAGGTGAAATCAGTTACTTGGCTGTGGACACCATTATCATTTG
>JAHFQF010000147.1 GCA_023266435.1 Legionellales bacterium
TTTTTGTTTCTTGCTGTATAGATTTAAAAGCCACTGAGCAGAAAAAACAAGCTGCCAGGAGATCCATGGTGTTGTAACCATTGGTGAGGGCTGTGTGAAATGCTTGACTTGCAGTGACTGCATTAGGCATAAAGGGCTCGGCATAAATAAAGCCCAGGATAATCAGTGAGGCGAAAGAGAGAATTTTAATTGGACTTAAAATTAACCCTAAGATTTCTACTACTTTAGTTTCGCGGTAGGCGAGCAGATAAACTAAGCTGCAATAGATTAGGCTAAAAACTGCATTGTTGTTGAGAGAGTCTGGCAAATAAGGTTGTAGTGCATAAAATGTGGTGGCTTCGGTGCGTGGAATGGCTACCAGTGGTCCGATAATGATCATTAGAAAGGAGATCAGCAAAAAGCCAGGAATTTTTCCTAAGCGTCCAAAGAAATCATGGTAATTGCCTTGGTAGAGGCTGGTTGCAATTAACCCTATAAAAGGCACACCTACACCCGTAATTAAAAAGCCCAAGGAGGTGACTGTGATATGTTGGCCAGCATTTGCGCCTAAAAAGAGAGGGAACACAATATTGCCCGCACCGAAAAACATAGCAAATAGTGCTAAGCCGGTGGTTAAGATAATTTTGTATTCATAGGCTTTAGAGGCAAGGCCATTGTGCGTTTGCATAGTTGTTGTCATTTGTACCGCCAAAGAAAATCTGCTGAGTCAACCTGTAAATAGTTCGTAAACTAACATTTAATATTTTGTGGGCGAATTCACAACGTAACATAACTATCTAAATAGGTAAAGCATGCAGGTCAGGGATGCATACGAAACTGACTAACTCATGGCCGGACGCGCAGCCACGCGCTCCTAAATAGCAGCAGTGTTCAATCACTGTCTGGCTTCTGAATGGCGTCACGCAGCTTGGCAACTGCTCTTTATGACTCAAAGTTCGCTTAGCCAATCACGGCAGTGTGGAGTGGGATATTACGCTATTTCTGCAAATAACTTCTCCAATGAACCCTGATTTTTAGAGAACACCTCCAAGGCGCGTTGACCATCTCGTTGCGCCATGTCAGGGTGGCCAAAATATTGTATGACAGCTTGCGCAATCCCCTCTGAATTTTCCAAGATCTGAATGGCTTGATTTGCCTGCAACATTTCCGTAATGGCTTCAAAATTAAACACTTGGGGCCCCGATAGCACCGGTTTCGCTAAGCTGGCAGGCTCTAATGTGTTATGCCCACCGATTGAAACCAGGCTCCCGCCTACAAAGACAACATCACTGGCAGCGATAAAGAGCATCATTTCGCCCATGGTATCGCACAAATAGACTTGTGCGTCTGGTTTGATTGGCTCACCAGTGCTTCGCCTTTGTGTTACAAAAGGATACTCTATGCATTGCTGATAAATGGTATCGAACCGATTGCGATGACGCGGGACTAAAAGCAATAAGCTCTCTGGAAATTGCTTTTGAATCTGTTGAAAGGCTTGCAGTAACACACTTTCTTCACCCTCATGCGTACTGGCGGCTAAAAAAATTTGCTTTGAAACACCAAACTGTTGACGTAACATCAATCCTTGCTTTTCAACACCCTCTGGTATCTTTAAATCAAACTTAATATTACCAGTCATACGCACTTGAGAAGGGCTTGCACCAAGCGCTTGATATCGTTTTGCGTCTTCCTCTGATTGTGCGCAAACTTTAGTAACGCTTGGAAAGACCAATGCAAAAAAAGCACGTAATCTGATGTATTTTTGAAAGGCCGTGGGGGAAATCCTAGCATTTGCTATATATAAAGGAATCTTTCTTTTTTTAGCTGCCCAAAATACATTGGGCCAGATTTCAGTTTCCATGATTAGGATTTTTTGTGGATTGATACGATTTAAAAAGCGCTGAATACAGTGATGAGTATCATAAGGAAGATAGCAATGAAACACTTCTTTGCCAAAGGTCTTTTGGACCTCTGCACTCCCTGTGGGCGTCATGGTGGTCATAACTAATGGAATATGAGGATACCGCTCCAACCAAGCTCGTACAATAGGGACTGCTGCTCGCACTTCACCTAAAGAAACGGCATGCAACCACAGAGGACGTGTTGTAAATGCCGGTACTTGTATCAAGGCCAACCGCTCACCCCAGCGCTGCCGATACGCTGGTTCCTGCTTACCTTTGCGCCATAAATGCAGAAATGCATAAGGCAAGCCAATTAGGCACCAGAGTACGTCATACAATAGTTTCATCAGTCTCTGCATCAGATATGCTCACTTAAAAGGCCAGATGCGCGCAGTATATCACTACCTAACTCCACAAGAAATTGCTACACTAGCCCCTTACATCATAGGTGCAATATGGCAAAAATTTCTGTATATATCATTGCCTTCAATGAAGGATTGAAAATTGAACCAGCAATCCAGAGCGTGATTGATTGGGCAGACGAGGTCATCGTAGCGGACTCTTTCAGTACCGATAATACCGTACAACTGGCAGAGAAAGCAGGTGCAAAAGTAGTGCAAATTCCTTTCTCTGGATTCGGTGAGCTAAGAAACAAAGCCGTAGCCTATTGCGAGCATGAGTGGATATTTAGTTTAGATGCCGATGAGCGTTGCACACCGGCCGCTCGCGATGAAATTTTAGCCATCTGCAAAACAAATAATACTGACGTTGTTGCCTACTATGTCCCTCGTCGTAATTACGTGCTCGGTCGCTGGGTTAAACACTCAGGATGGTATCCTGACTACAGACAACCTCAGTTATTTAGAAAAGGCGCACTCACCTATCATCTAGATCCAGTCCATGAAAGCTACACCATATCTGGCAAAGTAGGGTATCTTAAAAAAGATATTTGGCAATTTCCCTATGAAAACTTGGCTCAAATGCTAGAAAAGGCTAATCGCTACTCTAGCTTAGGTGCTCAAAAATTATTACATAAGAAAACTGGTGGTTTCTTAAAGGGTTTTCTGCATGGTTTAGTTATTTTTCTACGTACTTACTTTGCCAAAGGTGGCTGGTTAGATGGTAGAGCTGGTTTTGCCATTGCGCTAGGAAACTTCATTGGGACTTTTTATAAGTACGCTAAATTGGCAGAATTACAAAAAAATTGGCGCCCACCCACTTCTCATCTAAGCTAAACTAAATCGTAAGTGTTCAATGAGCATCAAGGATGCTGGGGATAGTTTGGCCAATCTTTGGCGAAAAACAGCCAGCGATCCGGCACAGAGACCGGCACCTACACTTTACTAGTGCCGCTATTACACGGTGAACGGTTACACTAAATTCATCAGGGCTTAGATAGGGAAGCGGATATCCCATGACAGCGATTATTACACTGCAATATAACCAACTGAATCACTCTGAATCGGAAATGACACCTCAAAAATTTTTAAAACATTTTGAACTGTTGCGGCGACAATATCCGATTGTCACACCAGGCGACTATCTACCTAAAGCAGATACAGCGATTTGTTTGACTTTTGAAGATGCCTCCACTGCCTTTTACGAGCACATCTTCCCTTTGCTTACTAAATATCAAATCAAAGCCATTTTGGGTGTTTCTACTGCTTCCTTGCAACATCAAACTAGTCCAAATAATCAATGCACTTTAAGTATGCTGCGAACCATGGCCAAAAGTGGTTGGGTAAAATTAGCAACCAAAGGGCACACAAATAGCAGATTAACCAACAAAAAAACCGATTTGATAGCTGAACTCATTGATTCCAAGCAATTTTTGATGGATCATACAGGATGTGACGTGGATTATTTTATTTATCCAGAAGGAAGATATACTCGTCGCATTCACGCTTTTGTAAAATATTATTATGCGTGGGGATTTGGGCAAGGCAATGCTTTTAATATTGGTTTCCCAGAACAAACCCGTTTACTTCATCGTGTGAATGCCACGCCTTTTTGGCATAGCAATCAAGCTTTTTTAGCGACTGACTTGGCCAAATGGCAAAGAAATTATTGGTTATATCGTTTGTTGGGATGGTAAAATCTGAACACCATAACCACCGTTTTATTGACAGCCCTCATACTACTGGCTATTTACTTAGCAGGCAGTATTGTTGTGCATCAGTATTCATTAAAAGCGCTGTTTAGACCACAACCCGCCACTTATCAAGACGATAAGACTATCATCAAAATTCCATTACCCAATGGGCTCGTGATCTCAGCACGTTATTTTCCTAATCCTCATGCCAAGCATACCTTGTTGTTTTCTCATGGTAATCGCGCGGACATTGGTGTATCTATCGCACTGATGGAGGCGTTTCAACGCCATGGGTATGCTGTCATGATCTATGATTATCCTGGCTATGGCACATCGACTGGTAAAGTTGGAGAAAAAAATACCTACGCAGCCATTCACGCAGCTTATGATTATCTGGTGAAAAACTTATCTATTCCTGCTGATCAAATTTTACTCTACGGCCGTTCCTTAGGTGGTGCGCCCTCGATTGAGCTAGCGCGCCATAAAACCGTGGCTGGGATCATAGTAGAGGGCACTTTTACGAGCGTGTATCGCATTAAGTTCCCAGTGCCTTTTTTATTATTTGATAAATTTAAAAATATAAACAAAATAGCCCATCTTCAAGCACCGATTCTCATCATTCATGGCGAAAAAGATGAAGTCATCTCTATCAGCCATGGTCATCAGCTTTTTAAACAAGCATCTGTTCCCAAAGATTTCTTTTGGGTACCCAACGCGATCCATGCCACCGTCATTGAAACAGCACAGGATGCATTTTGGGAAAAGTTAGCCGCATTTAGTGAGTCATTATAAGTCTTATACTCAAACTCATTTGGTTTTAGACTAGGGTTTGAGCTGTGAGAACCCGAAATGGACAGTAATAGAAGTATCTTGGGTATAGCTACATTTCCTGACAATGATGCGCAGTAGACAGCACGTATTCTTTAAACAACTGTTTCAAGCGAGAGAGTGTCATCGCCTGAATGATCTGAAGGCCTTGATCAGATTCCAATTCTAAATAATACACTTGGGCATATTCACAATACGCATAAGTAATGACTCGTTCATCCTGAACAAAAGTGGGCATCTTTTATACTGTACTCCTTGTTAACTGATCAAGATAAGCATGCACCCCTTCTTTGACAGATTTAAAAGGTGCAGCATAACCCGCTTTACGTAATGGTTGGATATCTGCTTGTGTATAGCTTTGATAACAGCCTTTTAGATGTGCGGGGAAAGGAATGTATTGAATTTCTCCACGTTGATGCCACTCAATGACTGCGTTGGCCACATCATTGAATGTTTGCGCTCGCCCTGTCCCTACATTAAAGATTCCGCTGATCTCTGGATGAGCGAGCATCCAGAGCTTTACATTCACAGCATCACCCACATACACAAAGTCCCTCCGTTGCTCACCATGCGCATACCCATCAGTACCCTCAAACAATCGTACAGCACCGGTTTCTAGTATTTGCTGATGACAATGGTATGCCACGCTAGCCATAGAGCCTTTATGCGCCTCATTGGGCCCATAGACATTAAAATAGCGCATACCCACGATTGGCGCTTTGCTTTTTCCTAAATGTTGGCGCACGCGTTCGTCAAATAAAAACTTAGAATAAGCATACACATTAATCGGTTTTTCATTCTCTCTATGCACTTCAAATTGCAATTGATTTCCATATACTGCTGCACTTGAAGCATAGATTAGGGGGACTTCTTGCTCTAAACAAAAATCCAAGACTCGGCAAGAATAATCATAATTATTTGCCATCATATATTTACCATCCCAATTGGTGGTAGTTGAGCAGGCCCCTAAATGCATAATGGCGTGAGGCTTTGTTTTGAGTTTTAGTAGTCGTGTAAAAAACTCTTCTTGATCTAATAATCTTGCAAAGCACATCCAACCAAATTGCTAAATTTCTTGCCCTGCGTTAAGTCATCAACGACGATCACATCCTGGTAATCTGCTTGATTCAATCCTAACACTAGATTAGAGCCAATGAATCCTGCTCCACCGGTTACAATGATCATGCGTTACACCTCCTCATATCGGCGAATTTTTGCAATAGATTGCGTAGTTGCACAATCTGGTACCAGTGGCAAAATAATGACTTGCCCTCCATGTTGTTTTACTACGTCTCCTCCGACAACAGTATTTGCTT
>JAHFQF010000148.1 GCA_023266435.1 Legionellales bacterium
ATTAAGCGTTCTTTTCTTGTAAACTCTTAAGCTTTAATACTTTTTTAATCTTCTCATCAACCATTTTGCGTTTGAGAGGTTTTAAGTGATCAATAAACACTTTGCCTTCTAAGTGATCGATTTCATGTACAAACAGTTTGGCCAAATAACCACCCCGAGTGAGCTCCATGTGGAGACCTTGTGAATCTAATGCCTCAATCGTCGTAAAAGCAGGCCGTGTAATCTTTGCTTGAATGTGATTGGGATGCACAGACATGCAACCCTCCTCTTCTAATACTGTGCCTTCTGTTTTTATAATTTTAGGATTAATCACCACCATGGGTGTGCGCTTTTCTGGATCCGCTTCATCATAATCATAAAATACAAATATCTGCTGAGGATGCGCAATATCCAGCTGAGTGGCAGCCAAACCACCACAATGCTCTGTTTTTTCCAAAGTTTCTAGCATGTCGCTGATCATGGTCTTTGTTCCAGGGGCATGCACATCCTCAACAGGGGCCGCTACTGTTTTTAAGCGGGGATCAGGGTATTGTAGTATGGCTAATAATGTCATCTTTCGCCTCTAAGTCATTTAGTCATCGTTCAGGTGGTGTAAGGAACGGTGTCACTCTTACCCTTTGAACATAAAAGTTATTTGTTTAACTATTCGAGTTGTATTCTGGAAAGATGATATCAGAAGCAAACAGGAGAGCCAATCTTTAGCAAGCATTCAAGTCGTATTAAGAAACTGTGTAGGCTGGCAAATCTTCGAGCCATCTCAGGGTATATCCCGGGATGGCTTGAAGGACAATCAGCTTATACCATCGATGCGCTAGGTCTGCTGTCCACAGCAGGCGCGGAGGGGGTTAACAATGCCAATTTTTCAGTCAATGCTGCTTTTTCTGCTTCGAGCAGCTTGAGTCTGGCAGCCACTGGTGCGGGCACTTTTGCCAAAGCATCTGCTGCGGCTTTTTCTTCTGCTAGCTTAGCTTCTGCTGCCAAACGTGCTTCTTCAGCTTCACGAGCAGCTGTAGCGGCTTGTTCTGCAGTTGCTTTGTACTCAGTAACCCAAGCTTGTACTTCTGGATTCGTGCTTTCTGTTATATAAGCTTCTAAGGCTTTACCTGCTTTATCTGTGCTTGCCAAGGTCAAACCGTTTCTCATCAATGCATCCATGCCACCTTTATTTGCAGTCGCAACCAAAACAGAGATTAAAGACTGCGCTCCATCTTTCATTGCGAAAGCATCAGCGCCCCTCTCTAATAGGCCGCTAATTAAAGCATCATTGGCTGGCTGTAGCAATACCGTGGTTGTTAACAAGTCGTTGATGGTTGAACGTGTAATTTGATCTGCTGTATTTAAACACGCAAATACCTTGCTGATGTAGTACATGATTTTACCACAGGTTGCATTTTTCTCAGCAAAACCACCAAGCCAATCTAGTACGATGCTGTTACCTTCAGCGCCTCTCTTTAAAGCGTCTGTAATTTCTGCGGGAATATGACGAACTTTTTTAGCCATAATATGTGTGTCCTTTCAAGTGTATTTTCCTATTATAGATATCACCTGGATATCCGTGCGCACGCATTGGTTAAATCAATACGCGCATTAGGTATTTGGGCAACCTAATGCCCACTAGCGTATTCAATTTTTAGTCGGGATGCAACTGCGCTTCTCTTAAGACAAGGATTCTTTTAGCAAAAAAGACTCTGAGGCACACTGTTGTTTGATAAAATCACCATGCGCAGGCATTAAATCAATTGATTCTTTAATCATATTACGAACACTAGACATACGTTGACGAATCTCATTTTCATCCAGCAAATCCACTAAGGGATCATAACTACGTACTTTAGCGCGTTGGCCAATCAGAATCGCAGACCAACTCAGTATCTGAAAGAGATCATCGCCTACTTCATTGAATATCCGACCATGGCTTTCAAAAAGTCGCGTTTTTTCTATTAAACTGTCAGCACACTCATCGTACGGCAATGATCCCAAAATGGCGTATCATTACGCTCGGTTGCGTGATAATGCAAGATAAGTAAATCCCGTATCTTTTGGTATTCATTGGTTGTTATGCGATTGTAACGTTCAATATCAGGCAACTCAAAATCACGAGTTGGAAACATCGTCATGAAGCGTGATAAGCCACTTTGTATCAGATAAATACTGGTTGCTTCTAGGGGTTCCATAAAACCTGCAGCAAGACCAATTGCAACACAGTTTTTGTGCCAAAATTGCTTACGGTGCCCTGTCACAAAACTTAAAATACGTGGATCTACTAAAGCAGGCCCCTCAATACTGGCCATTAGCGTGGTGGTAGCTTCATCATCACTGATAAAATGGCTGCTATAAACATAACCATTACCATGCCTATCTTGTGTAGGTATCCGCCATTGCCAACCAGCTGGACGTGCCATTGCCAGAGTATAAGGCGGTAAGGTCGTACTGCTACAAGGAACAACCACTGCTCGATCACATGGTAACCAATGGGTCCAGTTAACATACCCTGTTTTCAATGCCTGCTCGATCAAGACACCCCGAAAACCCGAACAATCAATAAAAAGATCCGCTGCAATACGCTGGCCATTTTCTAAGGTAATTGCCTCAATGAAGCCATCCGCTCCTCGCAAAGTCACATCGACAACCTTACCCTCACAGCGCACCACGCCTCGCTGTTCTGAATAATCCCGTAGATACTGGGCATAGAGTCCTGCATCAAACTGGAATGCGTAACCAATGTCTCTTGTGCGATCCTGGACTACTTTACTACCACGCGTGAATTTTCCTTGCTTGGCAGCCAATCCTTCTAGGGAATAATCAGTAAAGCTATAGGGATCGCCCGATTGATGGCATTTTAACCAATAAGAATGAAAATGCACATCTCTCAGAGGAATTAAACCAAAATCACCAAATGGATGAAAATAGGCATCCCCAATTCTATTCCAATTCGCAAACTCAATGCCAAGCTTGAAAGTAGCCTTTGTTTTACGCATAAAGTCATTTTCATCTATCCCTAACATTTGGTTAAAAAGCTTTAATGCAGGAATAGTGGATTCACCTACGCCAATAGTACCAATTTCGTCAGACTCAACGAGGGTAACAGAAGCATATTTTTTTGCTAAGACTTTAGAGCAGGCGGCTGCAGCCATCCAACCAGCAGTCCCTCCTCCTACGATGACGATACTACGAATACGATTATCAGGCATGCTAGCACTCCTTTGTAGCTCACACTCATATCAACCCAATGTAGCGCAAGTTATGATCCATGACTCAAAACGGACACATATTCTTGTCAATTACTGTATTTCTTGTAACTGTTGACTTCGCTTTTTAAAGCAATATATGAAAAATCCAAGTAAACTGATGATCTGAATCATGGCTGATGCAACATATTCTAATCGATATGCCTCTGAATAATAAGGTGCTATCCCTCCAATCCAATGCGAATACCCCATCAACAAGCACATCATGGGTAGCAAGATATCAACAGTCATCAGCCCAAATAGACTCACCATGACCGATTGCGTTGGCTTGATTAATAAACGTAACCCCACTACCAAGACTATGTCTCTAAACACATACAATAGAAATACTGCTAAAAACCAGCGCACTTGAGGAGGATTTTCTTGCACACACAAGGCGGCTCCCAAGATCAGAAAAACACACCAAGCAATCAAGAAACGCGGAAAATATAATAAAAATCCTCGCCAATCAGCATTTTGATACGCTAGAAACCACTTTTTATAGAGCACGAATGACATATCTTCTATCAAAAGCAGACTATATAACATCAACAATAGGATCAGCCCTGCAACTATTTGATTCCCGACCAGGTAGATCTGCCCTACATAACCAGACTGCTCGAACCCTAAGACAGACAATACACAAAAAAGAGTAAAAAATAACCAAGAAAACACTGTTTTAGGCGCTTGTAAGGCTTTGGCCATTAACACATAACAGCCTTGTACGATCCATGCCCCATAGAGGAGTAAGCCGCCTAAAATAAATGTATTTCCCTCATAGGCGTGCCCATACCACATGAGTGTAAATGTCGTCTCGGCTTGATAAAGACTGAATAATCCTTTCCCATAAGCCATCAAGCCAAACAGTAAAAATAATACTAGGATAGTGGGCCAACGCTTGGTTGCATGCTGTACTGTGAGCAGTCCTAGTAAAAAACTGATGGCTTGCGCAAAAAAGGAATAAAAACCAATCCATCCTAAGGCCTTTGGCTGCTCTCCAATCAAGCATCCAGATAGCACAACCCAAGCAAAGCTATACCATACAAATGCATTACAGCCGATCAGCTTTCCCCAGGTAAGTGTCCACGCAGATAAAGCAGATAAACGTTGCCAATCCCATGTCTTTTGTAAGATTTCCTCACGCACAGCATGAAATGATCGATAACCACCCCACAGTATGCCCATAAAAAATAAAGCCGTCGTAATAGGCAAGCGGATGCCATAATGTAACGCACCGGCTGTAAATAGCATCACGACTATCGATACCCAAATCATTGGCACGATATCCCACTGCATTTGTATTTGTCGTCGCAATTCGGGATTCATGATTTCTCCCCAGTACGCATCGCTATTTGATATTGTTCTTGTAAACGTAGAGCATGTGTAGGATCAGCTGGGCATTGCGTCATCACGCGCCCCGCTTTGAGTACGATCATCTGAGTACAATATTCCTCAAGTTCACTTAAAATATGCGAAGAAATGCACAAAGTGACTCCTTGGCTCTGCAATGTTTTAAATAGCGCAGACAATGCAAAGCGTGCGTCTGGATCCAGACCTGCGGCAGGCTCATCCAATAACACTACTTTGGGTTGATGCACTAAAGCCATACCAATACCTACCCGTTGACGCCATCCTCGGGACAAGGCTTGCACGAGCTGATCTTGATAAGTACGCAAATCTAACAAATCCAATACTGCCTGAACTTGGTTATTTGCAGTTTCTACCGTGGGTCCATGATTACAAGCAGCATAAAATAAATTTTGTTTCACGGTCAGCGCATCATATAACCCAAAATGATCTGACACATACCCCAGATAAGCATGTGCTTTGCGAGGGAAACGTACCACCTCAATCCCTGCTATGACAATACGACCTTGCACCGGGACTTCTAGTCCTGCAATACAGCGCATGAGGGTGGTTTTCCCTGCGCCATTTGGACCTACCAACGCCGTGACACTACCTGCTTCTAATTGAAAACTGACCTGATGCAAAACGCGTTTGTCAGAATAATCAAAAATTAAATTTTCCACCTCAATCATGACGCACCTTTGGTTGGTTGACTATACTCAAGATACTGTAAAAAATCACTTAGGACAATTCATCAACTTATTAGTAGGAACAAAAACCAACTCCGAGCAGCAAGCGATCCAATGTATCCGACAAGCACTCGCAAAAATCTTTCACAAATCGGCCCTAGATACGATAAGATGTGAATATCAGGCACTGGACAATTTTTAAGCTGTTAATTTTTGATGTTACAAGACGTTCTTGATTTACTTGCTTCTCAAAACACTGACAGCATCATTCATGCCTTCTGGTTTGTGCTGTTTGTGGAAATCCCACGCTTCACAATAGGCGGTTTTTGCTTCCTTTTAGCGCTGTGGTTGAGGCGCCGCGTCTCTTTGGTCCAACCTCCCGTAGTACCTTATGCTGTTTCAGTCGTCGTTCCTACTCATAACAGTGGCGACTCGTTAGAGCGTACTGTCTTATCTCTCAAAGAACAACATCATGCACAACTCCAGGTGATCGTAGTCAATGATGGTTCTACCGATGACAGTCATATGATTTGTTTGGCGCTGCAAAAACAAGGCTACATTGATGAGTACATTGAGTTAAAAAGCCGCGGAGGAAAATCAGCTGCAGTCAATCTCGCACTGTCGCGAGTCAAGCACGCTTACTTCATGGTAACCGATGCAGACACAACGTATGATAACGATGCCGTTTGGCGTGCTTGTCGTTATTTCCAAGATCCTAAAGTAGGTGCAGTCAGTGGCAACTTACAAGTCAGAAATTGGTCTGAAAACAACGTCACACATATCCAGCA
>JAHFQF010000149.1:0-2583 GCA_023266435.1 Legionellales bacterium
ACCTTGTTTCAAATAGTTTATCGCTTTTAATCGTAGATCTACCGAATAGCTCATTGTTTTCCAAAAGCCTTATTCTAACAGAAATATTGAACCATTTGAATTTTAACTAACTATATTCTAACACTACCAACAGGGCATATGCCTTGTTTATCTAAAATGAAAGCAAAAGCTTATTTGCAAGAAGCCGCACAACGTATAGAAGCAAGCTTACAAGAGCGGCCTCGCTTTTCACATTTGCCTTGCATTTTAGTGGGTGGTGGTGCGGCATTGTTTGCCCCTGGTTTCTTTAATGAGAGAGAGTTTATTGTACCTCAACATTTTGATGTTGCTAATGCCTATGGTGCAGCACTTGGAGAGTTGTCAGAATCTCAAGATGCTATTATTTGCTTAGAAGACTCGCAAGATCATATTCTGTTAATGAAAACAGCATTACAAGCAAAACTTGTTCAACGCGGTGTTGACGTAAAGGGTATTCGGTGTATCCGGGAAGATATTTTGCCGTTTCATTATTTGCCCAAGAAATATGCTAGAGTGCAGCTAACATTAGCAGGAAAGTTGATTTAATAGGGGGGGTTACGAGCGATTTGCAGGTTTATGAAACTCTATTACATTTTTATCAGGATCGCGTATAAAAATGAATGTAGCCCCTTCAGGTGTGGTAATAGGACCACCAGTAAGGGGGATGTTTAATGCGTTCAGTCTATTCTGTACGGCATTGAGATCAGTGATTTCAAGCGCAATATGCGTGAAGCCAGTGTGTTTTTCAGGAACATCCATTAGTATATTATTTACTGAGCATTCTGACGCATTTAAGATGAAATTAATATTGACACCTGATGGATGTTCCATAATTGCTACCGGCTCTGGACCCAGTGGGCCAGCAATAAATACAAATCCGAGCTTTTCATAAAAGGCTCTTGAAGTGTTCAAATCTTTTACTCGAAGCCCAATATGATTGATGCGAGTGATTTCTTGCATAATTAGACCTAATGAAAAACCTTAACCGGGCTGCTGCTAAAACCAAAGCATGGTATCAATTAATGCAGTCTATGAAAAGAGATATTTGGACTCGGCGAGGGCGGGGGCTTTAAAGTGGTCGAAAATTCAATAAATCTAAGATGGCTGCACCAACTGCCAATGTCAGTATAAATAGGAGAAAAGCGTTATACTTAGCTTTTCGGATTAGTGTAGCTTGTGGAGTAGTGGACAGAATAAAAGGGCGGTCTGCTTTGTCTTTAGCAGATAGAGTATGTACTTGTGATTCGTCAGAATGAAACATGCCCATCGCATAGAGCGGATCATTGGGTTTAAATAAATGTTCAGTATAACAGTAGGGGAAAAATATTAGCCAAGCTCTGAGGCGAGAGTATTCACAACCTTTGGGAGAGAGACCATACCAAACTTGCGTGTAGCCACCGAGGATTGTGGCCTGATCAGGATCGATGGTGCACTCCCCTGTAGCGTCCGTCATACCAAATAAAGCTTGACTGGTACCCGATGCAATGGTTCGCCAATGAGTCTTTTTTCCCTGACGCACTTTTTTTTCAATACTGTAATCATACCAAGTACACAAGGTATTGGATATGGGACTATAGACAGGTTGCCCCTCGATATTTTTTTGTTTTCCTTCTAGTTCGACAAAGCCTTGCGCAGCAGAGCTGATTTTAGAAGTAGGGGTATCCATTATCCAGCGTGCACGACGTACTAATGAAAAAGTGTATAAAAAGCAGCCAAGCATAATGCCAGCCAATATTAAAATCAGGCAAATATAATCATTAGACGACATTTGAATGATTAAATGGGGATCTAATAAAATTAAGAAATGAAAGGGCGTAGAGACTTCCATTAAAAAAGTTCCTTTAAATTAATATCTTTAGTCTCTTCTTGAGAAAACTCTAAAAGCTTAGCTGCTTTAAAGCCAAAAGCGTTAGCAATCAACACGTCCGGTATTTGTTCAATGCGCATGTTATTTAAATTCACACAATCATTATACAATTCTCGGCGATCTGAAATAGAGTTTTCTAGCGCGCTGATGCGGGTTTGTAGCTGCTGAAATGCTGTATCGGCCTTGAGCTGGGGATAGTTTTCTGCGAGCGCAAATAAATTACCAAGTCCCGTGCGTAATTGAGTTTCTGCCTGCCCTAACCGCAGCGCATCATTTGCTTGGCTAGCAGTCATGACTTGATTGCGCGCTTCTATCACATTTTCTAGAGTGCCTTTCTCATGCTTCATATATTGTTTACAAGCTTCCACTAATTTTGGAAGTTCATCATGGCGTTGCTTGAGTAATACATCGATATTAGACCAAGCCATTTGAATATTATTTTTCAATTTTATCAAATTATTATAAAGTAAAATAACATATAAAATACTACTGATCGCAATCATGATGATAATATAAGTAGGGATGGTCATATTTTTTCCGCTTTTGCTGTGCAGCAACAGTTGTCGGCTCTATTGCTAGCCTGTGGGTTTAGCCTTAAATAAAAGCATAGTCTAAACAGGAGGGTTCTGAAAATTTTAAAAAGTTATCTTTGTGACCCATATTTCTCCCACTTCAATTATTTAGCCTGGAATATATGA
>JAHFQF010000149.1:2593-5984 GCA_023266435.1 Legionellales bacterium
TTCAGCCATTAGAGGCGGTGTGAATTACAAATTGTACGATTTGAAATGAAAGTAAGTGCTATGGGTATTTACTTTGGGGAGGGGAAGACGAATTATAAAAATTGGCTCCCCGAACAGGACTCGAACCTGTGACCCAGTGATTAACAGTCACTTGCTCTACCAACTGAGCTATCGGGGAACTAATGGGGTGCATGTTACCATGCGTATGACAAATGTCAACCTTCGTGCAGCCTCTCCTAAATAGAATTTATGCTTTTTGAGCATTAGTTGATATTATCAACGTTACTTATCTCAAATTCAGTGTTTTTTTTAACTTTTTAGTGGGGGTGGTATGCGAAACAATCCGATGTCAGCCGATTCTAGAGTCCCTAATCTCGCGCTAAGCGCTATTGATAGCATTGATCTTTTTCCTGACATCCGAGCTCCTCTTCCAAATACCACTGATTTACTAACTGGTGACATGCAGACTGCTCTTGATAGCACGGCTTCTTTGCTAACAGATGGCGTGCTGCTCGCCCCTAACGGCCTTGATTTTTTGCAGGATGCTGAAAGCCTGCAGATGATAGAACTCATGTGTATGCAACCTAGGCAAGATGCTCAATCGGCTCCTGAGGAAAAAGAGGGGGTTGTTACCGATTGTTCTTTCTTTGCGCCAGCGCCTACTTTGGATGATAAGTTTTTGGATGATAGACCCTTATCACCCACTCTCAACGACTTAGGGAGCGGAGAGCCGCAAAAAGATGAGGATGCAGGGCAAGAAAAATCTCTAGAGGAATTCTTTGCAGCAGAGTTGCAATTATTGCGAGAGTCACTAGGGCTGCAATCGGATGGAGAGGTATGGCCATTCCAAGCAGATACTCCAGAGGTTGTTTTTGGCTTTGAGCTGGGGCGTGATAATCCAGTTGTAATGGGACAGGATGCCCCATCCTTGCCACATACGGCCAGCGCAATTGCATCAGCACACACAGTTGTCAATCCTAGCGAGCCAAATCAAGCACAGCACCCCACTCTAGCAAGTAGGCGTAGCTTAAGAAATCACAGCGTGAGTGGTGGAGAAGCTCAAGATAAGCAGAGTAATCAATTTCATCCTTATCAGCACGCACTTACGGGGAAAAAAACAGTCGCACCTGTTGTCTCCGAGCAAGTAACCTCTAAAAAACCTGGCAAGCCCAAAAAAAGTGCGCCTATCGCGCTAGAATTTTTAACACCTGCTGAGCAAGAAAAGCGTCTTCAAAATAAACACTATGCTCAAGCAAAGCGAGATAAAAAAAAAGCAGAGCGTCTCTACGCTGTTGAGCAATTGCAAATAGCATGCAAAGCAACTCTTGAGTTGCAACAAGAGATAATGGCTTTAAAAATACAGTTAGGAATGCTGTTATGCCCACCTGATTCAGAGGATGATCGATACCCAGGATTGAGCATGGCGCCAGCTAGTAGTCACCTGGCTTCAAAGCAATCTCAGCCAAAAAAGAAAATCTCCGCTCTAACTTGTTATGCAAAGCAACTAAAAGATTATGCGCTTGAGTTAGACTTGGCTGCAACCATAGAAGAAAATCAAGCTTTACAAGCTGAACGAGACATCTTGAGGGCACAAGTGCCAGTGCCAAGACGGTCCTTGAGCTTGCGATTGTAACCGTGAGTCATGGAGGAGAATGAGATTGAGCTCTATTGATATGTTGGTTGACCGCTGTCTGCTGGGCTTTATTAGCTGAAAAGCTAAATAGAAGGAGGCTGTGAAAGATTTAGCCGTACTTACTTTGGAAAATCGGGATTTGCAAGAGCGGGTAGCGCTTTTGGGTTACCAAATCAAACGAATTAGCTTTTTGCGCATGTGCTAGAGATTTCAGTTGAAATATTTTGATTTGATGCGCTGGTTGTTTGTTGATAGAATCAAACAAACTTTTTAACTGACTATTTGTCATGTTAACCTTTAGGAATGTAGAGAAAATAAAATGTTCAAATTTCCGTCAAAACAGCCAGTCAGCTCACAGCCATTACCCTTACAATCAGAATCCTTTAAGCCTGAGTTGAATCTTCCGGAAGATTTGGATTTTGCTGCATTTTTCAGTGTTATGGATGGAGATAATCCGGATAATCTGGCAGGCGAATCCACCCATGTGGAAACGAGTTTACCAAAAGACCAGGATTGCAACCTAACAGAGCAAGATTGGGAGATTATAGAAGGAATTTTTGGTGTAATACCCAAAGAGCCAATGCCTTTACAATGCCCTGCAGAACCCTCTGGAATGCCTGCTTTCACACCACAAGCAGACAGTGAAAATGTGGCATTTGGACTGGCGTTTACAAATAGTGCTCCATTCTCTCATGGGTTGTATAGCTCGCAAACCTCGCAAACCGTTACGTTCGAACCGTTGGTGGAGCAGCAACCTCGGGCAGCGTCGCCTATGCCTACATTAGCACAGCTGCAAAAAGCGGAAAAGAGAGCGCAGTATAATCGGGACAGCGCCGCTCTTTCACGTAAAAAACAAAAAGAGCATAAAGAGAGGGTAAAGTCGCAGCTACAAGAGGCGCTAGGGAAAAATTTTGAATTAAAACAAAAACTTTCTGGACTGATTAAAGGTGTCCCAGAGAGTCAGGTTGTTCAGCAAAGCACGGATATAATCAGTGGTATGCTATCGCCTACACTCACCCCTAGCTTTGATGCAGCACAAGGTGGCGCTTTAATAAATAAACCCACAAAAAAATATACAAGTACTCGAGGTTTAACGCCAGAGGAAAAAAAAGCTCTGCGACGTGAAAAGAACGCTGCAAGCGCTGCAGGCAGCAGAGTGCGAAAAAAGGAGGAGATGCGCGATATGGAAGCGCAATTGCAGAATACTCACGCATCGAATATTGCTTTGGAGACAGAAATAGCGTGCTTAGTGTCACAAGAGGTTGCAAAGGCTAGCTATTCCCACAAGAAGCCCAGCTTTAACTAAGGCTCTCGCCCAAAAGACTAGAGACTTACTTTGGAAAATCGGGATTTGCAAGAGCGGGTGGTGCTTTTGGGTTACCAAATCAAACGAATTAGCTCTTTTCGCATGTGCTAGCGATTTCAGGTGAAATATTTTGATTTGATGCGCCGGTTGTTTGTTGATAGAATCAAGTAAACCTTATAACTGACAATTTTTACATTAACCTTTAGGAGTATAATGCAATGCCTACGCCTGTTGGTCCAACAATCACCCCTCTCTCTGAGACTCGTGATGCTACATTTTCATCTGTTCCTACCCCGGATCAACAAGAACCAAGCCAGGAGACAGCAACCAGCGAGCAGCCATCCGGAGATTGGTTCTTGGAAGTGGGGGATGTGGGTGTCAATTGGGAGATGTTGGCAGCGTTAGACAGGGCAGCAATGCAATTAATAATAGACTCTGATACCACACCCACT